>DDXK01000100.1 GCA_002347185.1 Desulfobulbaceae bacterium UBA2262
GGTCATCCTCGACGAGATCGGCCGGGGGACCTCCACCTTCGACGGCCTTTCCATTGCCTGGGCCGTGGCCGAGGAGCTGGCCAACAAAAACGGCAAGGGTGTGAAAACCATCTTTGCCACCCATTACCACGAGCTGACCGAGCTTGCCGCCACCAACCCCCGGGTAAGAAACTTCCACATCGCCGTGCGCGAGTGGAACGACAGCATCATTTTTCTGCACAAGCTGCTGCCCGGCGGCACCAACCGCAGCTACGGCATCCAGGTCGCCGCCCTGGCCGGGGTACCGTCCCACGTGGTTGCGCGCGCCAAGGAATTGCTGCATAATATCGAGCAGGGGGAGTTCAACAGAGAGGGCGAGCCGCGGATTGCCACCTCGCCGAGGAAGAGCAGGGGTAAGCAGCCCAGTCAGCTCTATCTCTTTGGCGGCGCGCCGCACCCTGTCCTCCAGAAACTGCAGGAAACCAACCCGGACGCCCTCTCGCCCCGGGAGGCCCTTGATCTTCTCTATGCCCTGAAAGCGCTGAGCGGGGCATGATGCGCATGCGGAGAGCTGCCTTGCCGAAAAAAGATCCCTCCTCCCGCGGACTGCCACGCCGCCAGGCGCCGCTTTTGCTTCTCCTCCCCGTCCTGCTTGCCCTGGCGCTGCTCTGCTGGCAGCCCCTCTCGGCCAAAGCGGCGGGAAAGGAAGCGCAACTCACCAGACAATATGAACAGGCCAGGGCCTATTACCAGGATCTTGTCCAGAACGGGTCCGGGAAAACCCGCGACCACTGGCTCACCTGCGTGACCGCCTTCCGGAGCATCTTCAAGGCCGCAGAGGATGGCGAAACCGCGCCGAAAAGCCTCTTCATGCTCGGCCGGGTCTATGAGGAGATGTACAGCCGCACCGGCAACCCGCTCGATCTGAGCGAAGCCATGGCCCATTACGAGGATCTCGCCACCCTCTTCCCGAGGCACCGCCTTGCCGACGACGCCCTCCTTGCCCTGGGCTCGCTCCACGCCTCCGGCAAAGACGATCCCGACCAGGCCGGCAAAATTTATGCGAAGCTCATCGCCATCTATCCGGATGGCGACATGGTGGCGGAGGCCGGCCGCCGCCTCCAACAGCTCAAGACAGGCGCTGACGAGGAGAGGGGCGCGGCGGCATTGGCAAACCCCGGGGGTGACAAGGCCACGGTCCTGCCGATCCGCCACTGGTCCAACCGCCGCTACACCCGGGTGGTGGTGGAAACCAGCGCGCCGGTGTCCTTCAAGCACCAGCTTCTGCCCAGCAATGGAGAAAAAGTGCCCGGCCGCCTCTACATCGACCTCAAAAACAGCCGCCTCTCTCCGGGCATGGAGAGAAGCATCCCTGTCGGCGACGGCCTTCTGCGGCAGGTGCGCAACGCGCAGTACGATCCGGACACGGTGCGGGTGGTGCTTGACACCCAGACCACCATCACTGAATACAAGGTATTCAATCTCTCCGAGCCCTCACGGGTGGTCATCGACGTGATGAGCGACGCGGCGCAGGAAACGGAAAAAGACGGAGGGGAAGGGGAGCTCACCCTGGTGCGCCAGCTCGGCCTGGGGGTGAAAAGAATCGTCATCGATCCAGGGCACGGCGGCAAGGATCCGGGCACCATCAGCCCCAGCGGCATGAAGGAAAAGAACATCGTCCTGGACGTGGCCCTCAGGGTCGCAACGCGGCTCAGGGAAAAAGAGGGCTACGAGGTGATCCTCACCCGCGACCGGGATATCTTCGTGCCACTGGAGGAGCGCACCGCCATCGCCAACGCCAGCGAAGCGGACCTCTTTCTCTCCATCCATGTCAATGCCGCGCCCACCAAGGCGGCACGCGGAATAGAAACCTATGTCCTTGATCTGGCCACCAACAAGGACGCCATGCGGGTCGCGGCTCTGGAAAACGCCACCTCGGCCCGGCAGGTCAATGACCTGCAGTCGATCCTCCTCGATCTGATGTACAATTCAAAAATCAACGAGTCGCTGAAACTCGCCGAGCTGGTGCAGGATGAAATGATCACCGGCCTGAACCGGCAATACCGGGCCGTCAATAACCTGGGGGTCAAAAAGGCTCCCTTTGTCGTGCTCATCGGGGCCCAGATGCCCTCCATCCTCACCGAGATCGCCTTTCTCAGCAATCCCGAAGAGGAAGAGCGCCTCAGAAGCGACAAATATCTCGCCAGCGTTGCCGACCATATCTCCTCCGGCATCGGCCAATACGTACAGAGCATGAATCTGGCCGGCAACTATCAGTCGCGCTAGGGCATATCCCTGTAGAGGGGCGAGCCGTTGTCGCGGAACTGCTCCTTGATCCTGGAAAACTCCCCCTCCTGCCTCAGAAAGGCGGCAACCACCATGGGGTCGAACTGCTTGCCGGAGTTGCCGACAATCTCCTTTCTCGCCTCCTCATGGCTCAGCCCCAGACTGTAGCTCCTCCTGCTGGTCATGGCGTCGTAGGCGTCGGCCAGGGCGACAATCCTCGCGCAGACCGGGATGCTGTCGCCGGCCAGCCCGTAGGGGTAGCCCTTCCCGTCCCAACGCTCATGATGCAGCAGCGCGATTTCCTGGGCCAGAAAGAGATATTCCGACTCGGTATGCGCGTAGACTTCCTTGATGAGGCCTCCGCCGACCCTGACGTGTTCCTGCAGGCAGCTCACCTCGGTATGGGAGAGCTTCTCCTGCTTGTGCAGCAGCTCCACCGCGATTCCCACCTTTCCCAGGTCGTGCAGGGGGCTCACCTTGGCGATCTCCTCGGCCACGGAGAGGGTCAGCCCGAGGGAAGGCTCGTTCCTGGCCAGGTCCCTGGCAAGAATCCTGGTGAAATGATAGATCCGGTCCAGATGGCTGCCCGTCTCCTTGCTCTGCAGAGCGGCCAGCTTGGTAAGGAAAAAGATCAGCTCTTCGAACTTTTCGATCTTCAGCAGCCGCTCGCCGGTTTTGAGGCGCAGGCACAACTCCACGGGCCGGATCGGCTTGATGAGGAAATCGTCCGCCCCCAGGGAAAGCGCCTTGACCATGGTCGCTTCGTCGCTGCGCTGGGTCTGGACCAGGATATAGATGTAATGGATCTGCAGTTTACGGATTTCTTCGATCAGGGAAAAGCCGTCACGGCGCGGCATCATCAGATCGGTGACCACCAGGCGGATCTCCGGGTCGGCCTGCAGCGTTTCCAGCGCCTCCTGGCCATCCTCCGCCTCGATCACCTCATAGCCCCTGTCGACGAGATGCTTGCGCAGGAAGAAACGCTGCGTCTGCTCATCTTCTACAATCAACACCTTTTTGCTCTTGTTCCAGCTGAAGGGGCAATTCCCGTTTTTGTCCATGGCATCCTCGGTGCGTCTTGCTTGGGGAGTCTCCTGGGAAAAAGTATAGATCACTGCTTTTCCGGAAGGCAACCACTTCCGGCACCGCTTGCGTTTTTGCCTGGAGGCCTCCTCGCCGAAAAAAAAAACCAGCCCGGAGAATTTTCCGGGCTGGGTTTGCTGGAGACGGGGCTGACAAACGGCAAACGCGCGTTATTCGAGGGCAAAAGGCTGGCGGCCCTCCCTGAGGTCGGCTCCTTCCAGGAAGCGCTTGATGGATTCCGCCGCTTCCTTGGCCTGATAGACGGCCTTGGCAACGGTCTGCGGACCGAGTACTGCGTCACCGGCGGCGAAGATCCAGGGCTCGGAAGTTTGCAGGGTCTGCTCGTCCACCTCATAGGTACCCCAACGACTCAGCTTCAACTCCTGGCCCGCGCCAGGGGTCCTGGCATCCACATCCTGGCTGATGGCGGGGATAATGGCATCCGCCTCGATCATAAAGTTGGAGCCCTCCTTGGGGACCGGACGGCAGCGGCCGGAGGCGTCACACTCACCGAGCTCCATGCGAATGCACTCAATCCTGGTGAGCCGGCCGTTTTCGCCGTGCACCTTCACCGGGGCGGCGAGCATCTCGATGCGTACCCCCTCTTCCTCAAGGTGGTGGATCTCGGCCTGGGAGGCGGGCATTTCCGCCTTGGTGCGGCGGTAGAGGATAAAAACATTGTCCGAGCCGGTGCGCAGGGCTGTCCTGGCGCAGTCGATGGCCACGTTGCC
>DDXK01000119.1:0-17445 GCA_002347185.1 Desulfobulbaceae bacterium UBA2262
CGTCGAGCCTGGCCCGGTAGCCTTTAACCTCTTTTTCCCCCAGAAGATAGGCGGCCTCATCGCCGAACAGGGCTGAGGTGATCCGGCTGGCCAGATCCCAGCGCTGCTGGTCGGTGAGCTCCGGGGAGTTCAGTGCCAGGGCGGTGTGCTGGAACTGTTCGGCCAGCTCGGCGAGCAGGGGCAGGGGCTGAGAGGGCGGGGGGAGCTTGGCCTGATGGCGGGGGTTGGCGGCGTGGCCGGTGGTGAAATAGCGGTGAAGCACATCGTCGCATTCGTTCTGGTAGACAACGATCTTGGCGCGGAGGTCTTTCTTGACCCGGCTGGCGTCGATGTCCGCCAAAAAACCGGTGAGCTTGCGCAACGGCATGGAAAGCGTGCTCCTTTGCTTCCCGTCTCCTACTGTTGCCATGATGGCAACAGTAGCCCATCTGTCTTTGTTCCTGTGTAACCGTCTTGATTGGGCGGACCAATCAAGCCCCATGCCTTCCACGATGGGACGAAGGGGCACATATGGCTCGTTGTCGTGCTCCACGACATAGAGGGTGTCGCCGTGGAACTCCACCGCTTCCAACTGGTGCTGCTTCTGCTGCTCTTTCATGACTGTGCTCCTACTTTGAGGGGAAAATATTTCCCGCCCATTGCGCTCTCAAACGCAAAAATGGGCGGAACCATGCGGGTTGAGAGACCGGCAGTAGGCACCGGCGAGCCCGAAGGCTCCCCGCACGGCCCGCCCAAAAGGGAGCAAAGCCATGCTGCGGACGCAAAAAAACCGCCGATACTGCTGGGGGCGGTGCGTCCACCCACTGTTCGGGCTCTCAAACCCGGCGCCGGTATCCCGGCGACAGGAGAATCATAGCCCGAATCAGGGGCGGATGTCAAATAATTTGAGAAAATGGCCTGCTCCAGGCATGATAGG
This sequence comes from Desulfobulbaceae bacterium UBA2262, assembly GCA_002347185.1. Taxonomy (GTDB): domain Bacteria; phylum Desulfobacterota; class Desulfobulbia; order Desulfobulbales; family Desulfurivibrionaceae; genus UBA2262. The sequence goes on from DDXK01000119.1 coordinate 917, forward strand.
CAGAGGTTCCCCAACCATCCAAACCACACAAGGAGCAGACCAAGATGGACATCGTCGGAATAATCAAAAACGGTTTCTCTATCCCCGCCACCTGGAATAGCCTGGTAAAAGCAATCAGGCCGCACGGCAAGCGCGCAAGAACATGGATCGCCAGCACCCACCGCGTCAATACCGGGGATGGCCGGGAAACCGTGCTGCTCTTTGCTGCGGATGACATTCTTCATATCGTGCAAGACTTCCAAAATCCTGAGATTGGCGGACAATGCCTCAATATCGAAACGGCCGGGGAGTATTACAAACTCACAATTTCGTTGCCAGAAGGTGTACTAGAATGCCTAGAACGAGTCCAACCACAAAGCAAGAGGCCCCGAAAGCCTTGAAGGACAGCTCCAAGGCTGCGCCGATCACATCTTTATCATCACTGTTCACGTTTCCCTCCTAAACCCAAGTAGGTTGTGAAGACCACGCCACTATAGCCTGAGCGCAGGCAGTGGATGTTCTGGATCATAACGCCGCCCCGCAGGCCTTGAAATTCCTGGCCCCGATCACCTTGTGCGGATGCCGCGAGATGAAGTTGCCGGCCGCGATGCTCTTAAAAACCAGCTCCGAGAGCCGCGAGGCCGTGCCCTTGTTTGCCGTGCGCCATTCCGGCGTCCAGATGATGCGGAGATCGCCGTACTCGTTTTTCTGGACCCTCACCGGATGGGCGCCGAGGATGGCGCCAAGCTCCGCGACATCATCGCCGGCCGGCTCCATTGGCTGCGCCTCGCAGCGCTCATCGGCCTGTTTTTTCCCTCCCCCCCCTTCTATCACAGTTGATTTCGCGGCCAGGTTCGCAAGGTCTACCTGAGTCAACGCCGGAGGCAGCCCGGCAATGATCCATCGGCGGATATCCAGCCCTGCTGCCGCCGCTTCGCCTGGATCCTTGTGGCCTGGCACCGGCCAGCGCCTGGCCTGCCGGAACGTCTCCAGCCACCAGGCGCTGGCCTTGGCGCCTGCCGGATCGCTATCGAGGGAAACCAGAATCCTGAGAGCAGCCCCCAGGAGCGCGGTTGCCTCCTGATCCGGCTTCGCCGTGGCATTCCAGGTGGTGACCGCGCCGATCAGGCCCTGGCCCTCCTGGGCGGCCAGGTAGGCGTCGAGGCCGGACTCCACCACCATGAAGGCCTTGGCGGATCTGTTGAGCACCATGGTGGCATGGGAGCTGCCCTCGATGAGCTGATATTTGATGCCAGACAGGAAGGCCCTGACATCTTCATCGCGGCGCCGGATGCGGAGCTGCACGGCACGGCCGTCGCCATCGAGGAGCGGGAGGACCAGGCCACGGGGCAGCCAGAGGGCCTTGTCGCGGCCGTTGTCTTTCTTCGCGGCCGGCAGGCCCCAGGCCGCCCGGGCCCGGTACAGGTCTTTCCCGTTTTCGCCTGGGTTGAAGCCGATGCGGTAACGCCTGGCGGTTTCCAGGCTAAGGCCACGCCTGGCGAGCAGCTCCTGACCCTCTGCCGAGGCGAGGAGCTGCTCATGGCACCAGAGGGAAAATTCCTGGGCCTTGGCGAGCCAGGCCTCGGCCGGCTGATCATAGACATGCGGGACAAACTCCTGCCGCCTGGGGACGGGAGGACGCGGCGACTGGTGGCGGACATAGCCGGCACCGTCCTTCTGGACGCCGAGGATGCCGCAGGCCTCGCGGAAGGTCTTGCCGTCGAAATCGACGAGGAACTGGATCATGTCGCCATACTTGCCGCACCGCCGGCAGGTGTAGACATAGCCATCCGCCTTGTCCGGCCAGATCTGGAAACGATCCGGAGGGCCCTGGTCCGGCCGGCGCGGAGACCCGTCGCCGCAGCCGGGGCAGGCGGAATGATATTCGCCGCCGTGCTTGTTTCCGGCGCGGAAAGGAGTGATGCCATGGGATTCGAGCAATTCTTTTATATTCATAAAACTACCTTTTTTCTTTTTTTCCTGTATTGCCCATAAAAGGGAGGAAGGGGAGTATGGGGACCGGGACGCGCAAAACCGCCCATGTGTGTATTGCGTTTTTTAGAGTTTTGCGATTCCGCCCCCCTATGGTCACCTGGTCCACCTATCGTCACCCTTTGTCTCGGAGGCCAGCATGATGGCCTGGTAGTCACTGCTGACGGCGACGCCTCTGTAGTGGTAGACGCCATTTGCCCGCTTGCGCTCAAACAGACCTGTCGCCTGCAGCTTCTGGCCAAAGGCCCGCTGCGACGGGAGGAATCGCTCCTTGGCGTTGACGTTTGCCAGATACCAGTGGCTGAATGCCTCATACAGCTCTGAGGCATTCGCCTTGAACCCTTCGCCCTGGTCGCAGCAAGCGTCGAGGAACTGGCCGATGTAGTTTTCGTCCTCCCGATAGTCTAGGGTTGCCTCACGGACTGATTGCGGCGGCTGCAGGCCGATTTTCTGCCACTGGATGCAGCCGGCGACCAGCCAGGCAAGGATGGCGTCGGCCTGGGATCTGAGCTTGTCTGGAAGATATTTGTCTGCCTTTCGCTCGTTGGGCTTGAGCGGCTCCTCATCGTCATCCGCCCTGGACACAAAGGAAAACTTGTGAGGGACCAGGATGCAGCGCTCCCAGAAAGCGAAATCCGTGTCCGGGGCGTTTGGCTTGTGATTGGTGAGCAACATGAGGAGGTGGCTCGGGATGAATCGAGTGAGTTGCTTGTCGTAGAGGCCTCGTCCGGTGAGGGTGTCGCCGCCGGTGAGCCATTTGACCTTGGCTGCAGAGAAGCGGCGCCCCTCATCCGTCTCGCTGGCAATGGCCAGGCGCAGGCCCTTGAGGGCCATGATCTCCGGCGAGGAGCCGCCGGCGGAGGTGGAGCGATTGCCGTCGAGGAGCATCTCGGCAGGCACCGGCCCGGCATAATCGCCAAGTACATGGGTAAGGGCCTCGACAACCAGGCCCTTACCGTTGCGGCCCCGGCCAAAGAGCACCGGGAAAACGTGCTCGATATTGAGCCCGGTGATTCCGTAGCCATACAGGCGCTGCATGTACTTGATGATCTGCTCGTCGCCGCCATAGATGGAGAGGAGGGCATCTTCCCAAAAAGAGAAATCGTCCCCGCCATCGAGGCCGTGGAAGCTGGCCTTTGCCCGCTTGGAAATGTAATCCTCCGGCCTTCCTGGTTCGAGCTCGCCTGTCTTGAGGTTGATCACCCCGTTGGCGCAGGCCAGGAGCCAAGGGTTGAGATCGAAATCGGCAGCCCGCACCGCCAGGGAGAGGACCGGATTGGTGTGGGCGAACTTGAGGCAGTTCTGCCGACCGGAGTCCTTGCGGAGCCGTTTGACCCTGGCCTTGACCTGATCGATGCGATCTCCGAGATAGTCTTGTTTTTTCTTTGCCTCCTCTGAGCCATCGGCCATGGCCTGGGCCAGCTTGCCGCCCAGGACCTCGATCTCCTTTGCATAGCGGAGGGCGACATTTTCCACGGCGGAGACAGCCAGGTCCATCTCATCACGGACCCAGGAGTGGCGATCCCAGGCAAACCAGCTCTCGCTTCCCTTGGCAAAGACAAACTTGTCTTTGTGCAAGGCGGCATAGAGGATGCCATCGCCGAGCTCGTTGGCATCGAGGCACTCCATCACAAACTTGGAATTGATCTCGATGGCGGTTGCCTTTGTGGTATCCTTGGCCTCACTTTCTATCTGGGCGGCCACCCCGGCCCGGATCTGGAGGACAATCTCTGCCTCATCTCCAGGGCTTGAATTATGTTCCTGATCAGCCACCAGCTTTCCCCTTTAATGAAAAAATAGTCCGCCTGGAGATCCCTCCGGCCTTGGCCAGCATCTCTGCGGTGAGTGTTTTTCCGATATTGGCGGCCATGGCGATGAGGACAGCACGGACCTCCGGGTGGAGCCGTTTCCGGGCCGGTCCCTCAACAAACTGCCGGCCGCAGCAGGCAGCCTTGCAGAGCCACATCCTTTTCCCCTGGGGCGAGTAGCCGTTTTTCACAGGGGATGGGGTGAAGCAGAAAGGACAGACCGGAGCCTCAGACATGCAGCCCACCCCCATCCATACCAATGCACCCATGGCCCGCCATTCCAAAATTCCAAACAAAACCAGAATTACAAAAATGCACTTTCTTCGCGGTCTTACGTACCCGTGAGGCTCCATGCCCCAGGAGGACCCGCGAGTCCCGGTGACCATCTTTTCTTTCTGGGCTGACTCTATGAGGAGGGGGGAGGGGGAGGAGGGCCACGGCGCGGCCTCCCCCAACCATGGCCGCAGAGGCTGCGGCGAATGATACGGCACAGAGATCCGCCGGCGGCAACGAACAACGCAACGGCCTCGAGGCCTTGCGGCCATGGGCTTGTCCAGGCGAACAGGGGATCATAGTATCCTCACCCGGGGCCTGGTCGGTATTTCGATGGCATTGGCAATCCGTCTGCCTTTTCCCCAGGAAACAAAGCCGAGGATGGCCGTGGAGAGATACACGGCAAACATGACAAGATCCGCCCATTGTCCGCGCATTGCATGCACCACCATCCAGCCGGCATTTGCGATGATCCACAAAACAAAACAGGCCCGGAGCTTCCGGACGTTAAGCAACGCCCCAGCCACTCCGAGCCCGGACAATGTCCACGCAACCACATCGATCAAGCTCAATGAATCGCCCCACACAGCGCGGCGGCCGCAACATTCTCGGCCCCTGGCAACTCTTTTACTTTTGAGAAACGCTCAATCAGTGTGTTGAGCACGTCCTTGCGCTCATCCTTCTTGGCCGCGGCAACGGCACACTCGAAATAAAAAAGTACTGCCCCCTTTATCCCTGGCCTTTCGCCAACCATGTCGAGGATCTCCTCGATATGCTTTCGACAGTCGGCCGAGGTGATCGGCCCTTTCATCCCTGCATTCATTTCTCCCTCCTGCTGATTTCTCTCGCCATGGCATCAATCATGCCCTGGCCCTTCTTGGTATTTGATGTCAGCCTCCCATGCCTTGCATGCTTTCCCGCTCCTGGATGGGCAACCATAGGCCTCTCTCCACTTGCAGTTTCTGCAAAGCGCCGGCATCCTGATCAGCTTTGCGGCCATCTTGTCTCCTTCTGCTGTCTGCGGTCTGCGGCAGCGAACAAGGCAAGCTGCTTTGGCGGCTCGGTGGTCCTTGATATCTCCCGAACAAAGGCCAGGGCGGCCTGGATGCCATTGACCCGGCAAAGCATCAGCGCCACCTCTCGCTCATATTCGTTGGCATTGCGCTCATCGAGGAGCTTCTCAAGTGTTTTCATCGTGATTAAAAGGCCGGCGGTTCTTATCCCTCGCAAGCCGGCGACCGAGGGCGGGGAGGACTATGGAGCGCAACGCCTGGCGTTGAAGTCCTGCACAACTTTTTTCCCATGTTTTGCCGTCTGCCTGGCAAGGAGCTTGATCGACTCCACATCCACCACAGCATCCCGGGCGGTGACCGGTGGCTGTGAGGCAATGAGCTGCCGGAGAAGTATTTCGATTGCGTCCAGCCGCGCAAGAACAGCAGGATCTGCCATGGTCACTCGCCCCCCTGGCGGATGGCTGCCTTCATTTCCTCGGCCTGGCGCATCACTTCGTTCAGAAGGGCAATGTCCCTGGCCCGCTCATCGCCGGTGTATCTGTTGTCCGCAAGATGGTCACGGTGTTCTGCGCTGAGGCGGCCAAGAGCCTCCTGAATGTCGAGCAGCTCAAGAACAGGCGCCGCCTTGTCGGATGTGGTGGTGTTGTCTTTGACGGCAAAATCGAAAGGCTCTGCCAGGAGGCGGAGGCTCGACTCGATCAGCCAGCGATTTCCGGTCTCCGCCAGCTCATGGTGGGTGGTGGTCAAAAGGTCGTGGGGATTGTGGCTCCAGTCCTCGTTGGTGCGCCGGTTGGCGCCCCAACGGTATGGGGTAACCCGCGTCACCTTCCAGATGGTGGTGAGGATCGATGACTTGCCGCCATCACTGAGGATGGCAGGCAGGGCCCGGCGGGCCTCTGTCCACCATTCAAACGTCTTTGTGATTAAAATCTTTGCCGGCATGATGAGATTTCCAGGGCCCCTTTCGCGTGGCGATTGTTGATTTAAGCTCCTAAAGTGAAAATATGGAGCACCAGCCAAAAGCTAAAAACTGTATTGCGAAAAGCCCCCCGGCCCTGATAGGATGTCAGTGCCACCTAACAAAGCCCGTATTGCGTCCTGGGCCAGGGGGTAATTTTGTTTTATGTCCCGTCAAAAGGAGGCGAGATGACGCTTGTCAAACTGTTGGCGCTTTCCGCCGTGGCATCCGGCCAGAGTTCCTCTACCGGCTTGCCGATGGCCATGGCGATGGCCTTGCGGATACTGGGTGTCCGCCGACTGCCATTGATGACCTGGTACACTGCTTGCTTGGAAACGCCAATTCTGGTGGCTATCCTGTTAGCGTTTGTGCCTTGCATTATTAGCATGCCGCGTATTTCGTTGTTCTTCATGCTAAGAACTTAAACGAGATGCTAAGATAAAGTCAAGCGAAATTAGCAAAATGAACTTTCCTCAGCGATTGCAGCTCGTTCTGGGCAAACTTGGAATCACCCAGGTTGAACTTCATAAAAAAACAGGGATTGCCGAGTCGACAATCAGCAGATGGCTAGGAGAGGCTGGAACAGTTCCGGGGAAAGGAAGCCTTGCAAAAATAGCCAACGCGACAGGCGCCAGCCTGAGCTGGCTTATGTCAGGCGAAGGCGAGATGTTTGACGAAAACCTCTTGCCGCAAAATAATCTGGGTGATTTTTTTAGGCTTGATCCAGAAGTAATTGATGTCGAGATCGAAAACGGAAAGACATACCCAGTTGTCAAAACTTACGACGACATGAGGACACATCTTCATTTTTTTTGCATCCATTGCAACTGCTGGCATCATCATGGCCGCGGCGGGAAGGATGTGCCGTATCAAGAGGGGAGGCTTGGGCCGTTTGCCGGTCATCGCGTTGCTCATTGCATAGCAACAAATTCTCCATTCCGGGAAAATGGCGTCATTTTGCATATTGTCGGCAAATTAACTGCCGCGAAGAGCTACAAGGAAGGGAAAACTCCCATCTGCCCTAAATGCCGCAGCTATTACTCTGCGGCGTTCAATGCCTGCGACTGCGGGTATATCAACAAGAACCGGAAGTCAAAGTCTCCGGAAATGGCAAAGTTGTACCAAGAGCAACGCGAGACGACTACCTCCCCTTGTCAACCACTCTCACGGTTGGCAAGCGCCGTTACGCCGCCAGGTGAACAGGTGGAGGCCAGCAGCCAGGAAATATCAGAGGAAGACGCCATCGAACAAACCCGGTACGTGATCCGGTCTAACACAGTGTACAGGTCTGCCCTGCTGTCAAACATCAGGGCGTTTTATCAAGGCGTGAAAAGAGAGGAAGAAATGTTGGGAGTAAACGAACGGCTGGAGCAAATGGAATCGAAGCACGCGCTGGAAATGTCATCCATGCAGGAAAAACTGGATCGACTGCTGCAAGCAGTGGGAGCAGCGGCACCTGAAAAAAGAGAGGCGTCTAACTCTCATTAAGGGCGGAACACCCCGGCAACCTATCGGTGGCAGGGAGGAAAACTTAATACTGGGAAAATACGAATCTGCAAAAATACAGAGCAGTATGTAGTCCTCTGGGTGAGGGGCTTCAACCCCGCCCAAGAGAAATTCTGATCTGGGGGGGGAAACATGTTGGACGATCACGGGCGGCCACTGAACCGTCTCTATAATCACAAGCGGATGAACGACCGGTCCATCGACGAACTGATCGGCATGGCCCGTGGTATCGTTGCCGACGCCATGGTGAACCAAAAAGAGGTGGAGTTCCTGCGGTCGTGGATGGAGGCCAACGTCTCTTTTTGTGAAGATCGCATTGTCAACCAGCTCTACTGCCGCATCCACGAGATTCTGATCGATGGCGTACTCGACGAGGAAGAGCGGCAGGAGCTGCTTGGCATCCTGCGGGAGTTCACGGGAGAATCTACCGTTGTCTTGCCGGCAAATATGGCGGCCACCTTCCCGCTATGCAGGCCGGCCCCGGCGGTGGAGTTTCCGACCATGGCCTTTTGTCTCACCGGTAAGTTTGCTTACGGGCCACGCCAGGTGTGCGAAGGGGTTGTGCTTGAGCGAGGCGGGCATGTTTTTGAGCGATTAACCATGGATGTGGACTACCTGGTTGTCGGCACATTTTCGAGCTCCGATTGGGCTCACACCTCCTACGGCCGCAAGATCGAAAAGGGGGTGGAATACCGGAGCAAGCACGGGAGGCCATCAATAATCTCCGAGGATCACTGGTCCCGCGCCGCGTTCAGCATGTGAGCCGGACAAGGTCCGGGCGTTACGCTTACTCTTTATGTGGACACACAATGAACACACGGATATCACTTATAATATTTGCATTCCTTGCGACAACTCTCCTTTTCGGATGCGCGACCACCACCAAAAGATCAACCGCATCCGGGAAGCCTGAGGTCATCATCAACAGCACAGACAAGAGCAGGATAAAATCGGCGGCCATTAACAGATTTATGGACTCAGGTTTTATCCTGATTTCAGACACCGAATACAATATCGTCCTTTCAAAACCATGGGACGGGGCTGGGGGCCTTCTGTATCAGGTTCTACTCGGCAACGCTTACTCCACCAAGCCTGAGTGGAATATCCGTCTATCAATGGTTACGCTTAACAATTCAACCAGGATTGTCGCCCAGTCGGTCGTTAAAATGAAAAACGGTTTTGGGCGCGAAGAGGTGAACGATATGACGGCCGGGAAATCAGGAGAAGAGTTGCAGCAAATGCTGCGCAGCATAAAAGCACAGGTGGAAACAGGAAAGTAACGCATGGCAGTCAGGCCGCATCCGACAAAATCGAAAAAAGAGCCAGGACGCTGGTGGCACATCGACCACCGGCCCCATGGGAAAAAAGGCCCGCGTGAGATCATCACTTTCCATGGCAGCGAGGCCGAGGCGAGGATCTACGAGGCAGAGCTCCGCCGCCAGAAAATTTACACTCCGGGAGCAAAGATCAACCCGGCAATCAATGAGGTTCTCCCAGAATTCAAAGAGTGGCTTGAGGTAAACTATGCAAAGAACACTTACAGGGACTTTCTCTGGGTAGAAAAGTGGATCTCCCAGGTGTTTGGCCCATACCCGGTGAGATCCATCACTCCATCTCACATCACTCAATATCAGATCCTCAGAAACGGGAAGCGCCGGGCCATCGAAAAGGAAATGGTCCATTTCCGGCGGATCATCACTTTCATGAAAAAGATGGATTACTGCAGCGATGAAGGGCTCGGGTTCAAAATTGAGGTGGCAAAGTACAAGAGGCCAAAGCCAAAGGTTTTCACTCCGGAAGAAATGGAGAAGTTTCTGGCCGAGGTACACTTGCCGGACAAGCTGGCCGCCTGTCTGATCATGTACGAGGCCGGAGCCCGCTTTGACGAGGTAGTCAAATTGACCTGGAGCCAGATCTCCTTTTCCGCTGATACCATAATGTTGATCGGTAAAGGGAATAAAGAACGTCTGGTGATCCTGCCGCCCATGGTCAAGCGCATCCTCAGCGACTGCTATATAAGAAAAGGGCAACCTCGAGACATTGTCTTCGTCAACAAGCGGACGGGAAAACCTTTCACCACCCTGAAAACAATGTTTAGGGGAGCGGCCGGCCGGGCAAGGCTGAACGGGATAACACCGCACACGCTCCGGCATTGCTTTGCCACGGATGTCCTGGAATCAACTGGAGACCTCCGCCTGGTCCAGGAGCTCCTCGGCCATGAGGATATAGCCACAACTCAGATCTACACACACATACAACAGGCACGGAAGAAGCACGGCGTTGAGAAGATGCTGGCCCGCCGAAGTGGGTTTACCACCGGGGAAAATAAAACAGGCTAGTTCCCCTTGTATTTCAAGGATCCGGCGGGCAAATTTCTGCTTCGGGAGCATGGGGTCGGAGGTTCGAATCCTCTCATCCCGACCAGAAAAGTCAAGGGTTTGCGGGTTTTCCCCGCGAACCCTTTTTTTTCGCTCACGCCCTTCTTCTGTCCCACTTCCCTGTCACCGTGCAGGAAAGCTCCCCCTGGTGCAGGGTGACGGCCAGCTCCTCGCCAAGCGCCACCTCCGTCTCACTCCGCAGCACCTTTTCGCTTCCCGCCTTTTTGACAATGGCATAGCCCCGAGCCAGGACCGCCAGGGGGCTTATTGCGTCGAGAAGGGAGGCGCTGCCGGCGAGCGCGTTTGCTTTGCGCTCCAGCAGGTGATCCATGCCCTGACGGAGCTGGTTTTGCAGGGCATGGACCCGTTGGCGCTGGAGAGCAAGGCGAAGGGTCGGGTTCTGGCGGGCCAGCCGGTGGCCGTGTTTTTCCAGGGCGAGCGCCTGGCGATGGAGCTTTTCGGAAAAGGCGTGGTGCAGGCCGGCCAGGGCATGGTCGGTCGCCAGCCGGAAATGGTCGAGCAGGGAGGTTGGATCGCCCAGGATTCTGCGTTGCGCCGCCACGGTGTGTCGCAGCAGGGAGAGCCTGCCGGTCATGGTCTTGGCAAGCTGTCTGCCGACGTTTTGCACTTGGGCCGTGAGCAGGGCCTGGCTGGGGATGACCGCCTCGGCGGCGGCCGAAGGGGTGGGAGCCCGGAAATCCGCGACAAAGTCGGCAATGGTGAAATCGATCTCATGGCCGATGGCCGAAACCACGGGGAGCGCGGAAGCGGCGATGGCCCGGGCCAGCCGTTCCTCGTTGAAGGTCCAGAGGTCTTCCAGGGAGCCGCCGCCCCGGCAGAGCACGATCAGATCGCTGCGTGGCCCCTGGTTGCAGAGCTCGATGGCGGCGATGAGCTCCTCCAGCGCCCCTTCCCCCTGCACCCTGACCGGCACGATCTCGATGGGCAGGGAAGGGAAGCGCTGCCCGGCGATCTTGAGAAAATCATGCAGGGCCGCGCCCTGCGGGGAGGTGACCAGGGAGATCCTGCCGGGCAGCAGAGGCAGGGGCCGCTTGCGCTCGGCGGCAAAGAGCCCTTCGGCGGCCAGCCGTTCCTTGAGCCGGGCAAAGGCGAGCTGAAGGTCGCCCGCCCCCCGCACCTCCAGGGTGTCGACAATGAGCTGGTATTCCCCGCGCGGCTCATAGAGGGAGATCCTGCCCCGGCAGACCACCTCCAGGCCGTCCGCCGGCTTGCAGGCGAGATAGCGCTGCTGGGTTTTGAAGAGTACCGCCTTGAGCTGCGCCGAGGCGTCCTTGAGGGTGAAGTAGTAGTGGCCCGAGAAGGGGCAGCGCAGGTTGGATATCTCTCCGCTCACGGCAACGAAGGGGAATTGCGTCTCCAGCACCCCGCGGATGGAGCTGGTGAGTTCGCTGACGGTCTGGATGCGGGCGGGGCTGGGCGTGTGCATTGCTGATACCTAGCACAGGTGCGGGCGGGGAAACAAGGATTTTGTGCGCTGGACCCCTTCGACCCGTGAGGCCGGTATCAGCTGAAAATCACGGATGATATTTTTATGGTCAACAGGTATAGTAAGGGGCGGGCTGCGCCCGTAACTTTTTTGTATGCCCCCCGGCGGGGATTTTTTGGGTGGAAACTTCAGAGAAAGGGTGAGGGAATGTCTGACCAGGAAACCTATCTTCAGCAGGAAATACTGAACAAGCCGCTGCAGAAACACGGTCTGCTCGAGGAACTGAATCTGCCGCCCAAGGCGATCAGGTTCATCCGGGAAAACCGGCGCAACCTGACCATCGGCCTCTGCTGCCTGGTCGCCGTCATTCTCGGCTGGTCATCCTACACCCAGTACACAGCCAGGGTTAATGACCGGGCCGCGGCCCTCCTTGCCGAGGCCATGGCCCAGGAGCAGCCGGAGAGGCGCCAGGAGTTTCTGGAGAAGCTGCTTGCCGACTACGGCCGCACCGGGTCGGCGGCGTGGGCCACCAGCGAACTCGGCCATCTTGCCTTTGATGCCGGGAAGTACGAGGAGGCGATCCGGCATTATCAGACGGTCCTGGGCGATATCTCCGCCAGCGGGGCGCTCTTTCCCCTGGTGCAGATGAACCTGGCCCTGGCCTATGAAAACAGGCAGATGCCAACAGAGGCCCTTGCCGCCTTCCAGAAGCTGGCCGGGAAAAAGGGTTTTGCCGCCGAGGCCTTTCTGGCCATGGCGCGGATCCATCTTGCCCAGGGCGCGGTGGAGCAGGCCCGGGAGCTGTACCAGAAGGTGCTTGCCCTGGAAGAGGCGTCGGACGCCAGCAAGGAGCTGGCGAAGGCCGGGCTCGCCCGCATCTGAGCCCTGGCTGGGCGTCTGCCTGCGCGGGCAGGCAAGGACGAGAGCATGAAGATCATCAGAGAACCGGCGCAGATGACCGCCTGGGCGAACCAGGCCTCGGCGGCGCGGGCAGGCGTCGCCCTGGTGCCGACCATGGGCTTTTTTCACGAGGGGCATCTGGCCCTGATGCGCCGGGCGAAAGCCCTGGCCGACCAGGTGGTGGTAAGCCTTTTTGTCAATCCCATCCAGTTCGGACCGCATGAAGACCTCGGCCGCTATCCCAGGGATTTTGCCAGGGATTGCGCCCTGGCCGAGGCGCAGGGGGTTTCGGTCCTGTTCGCCCCGGAGGCCGCGGCCATGTATCCGGAGGCGGCAAAAACCAGGATCATGGTCGCCGGCCTCAGCGAAGGGCTGTGCGGCGCGAGCCGGCCCGGCCATTTTCAGGGGGTGGCCACGGTGGTTGCCAAGCTCTTCAATCTGGTCAAGCCCCGGGTGGCGGTCTTCGGCGCAAAGGATTTCCAACAGCTCGCCATTATCCGGCGGATGGTGGCGGATCTCAACTGGGACATCCGCATCGTGGCCCACCCCATTGTCCGCGAGGCCGACGGCCTGGCCATGAGCTCGCGGAATACCTATCTCTCCGCCGGGGAACGGCAAAAAGCCCTTGCCCTCTCCCAGGCCATTGCCCATGCGCGCAAGCGGGTCCGGGAAGGGCTGACCGCCGCGGATTCGCTCCGCGACGAGCTGCGGGAAATTATTTTGCGGCGGGAAGGGGTGGAAATCGAGTATATCTCCTTTGTTTCTGAGCAGGATCTTTCCCCACTGGGGCGGCTTGCGCCGGGAGTGGTGCTGGCCATGGCCGTCAAGGTCGGGGGAACGAGATTGATCGACAACGATTCCCTGTTTGCAGAGCCTGCCGCTCTCGGCTGAAGAGGGCGCGGGCCTGTTTTTTTACCACAACCGGAAGAGAGCCAGCATGTTGCGCTATATGTTGAAATCGAAGCTGCATCGGGCCACGGTGACCGATGCGAACCTCAACTACGAGGGCAGTCTCACCGTCGACAAAAACCTGCTCAGGGAGGTGGATCTCCTCCCGGGCGAGAAGGTGAAGATCTACAATATCAACAATGGCGAGCGCTTTGACACCTATGTCATTGAAGGGCCGGCCGGCTCCGGGGTCATCGCCTTGAACGGCGCGGCAGCGCGCAAGGGGCTGACCGGCGATCTCGTCATCATTGTCAGCTACGCCCTCTATACTCCCGAAGAGCTGCTTGCCTACCAGCCCAGGATCGCCGTCCTCGATCAGGACAATCGCATCAAGAGGGTGGTACACACCGAGCGGCTGCCTGGCGAGTAAGGGCCTCCGCGCCTTCTTTCCCTGAATCCCGATGATTTTACTGGTGGCAGCCACGGAAATGGAAGCCGCGCCCCTCCGGGCCCGGGGAGTGGGGGAGGGGAATGCCCTGCTCCTCTCCGGGGTCGGTCTGCTGGAGACGGCGGTCCGCCTGGGCCGGCGCCTCTGCGAGGAAGGGGAGTCCATCTCCCTGGTCCTCAATTTCGGGGTGGCCGGCGCCTATCCCGGCTCGGGCGCCGGGCTGCTCGACCTCTGTCTGGCCGCAGAGGAGGTGCTGGGGGATTTCGGCATCTGTCAAGGCGAGACGACCCTGCCTTTTCCTCCCCACCTCGGGGGGCAGACCATTTTTCCCCTTTCTCCCGCCCCCATTGCCCTGGCCGTGGAGAGCCTGAGCCGGCATGGCCTCGCGGTCAGGAAAGGAACCTTTCTCACCGTGCAGGGGGCGAGCGCCACCACCAGCCGTGGCGTCTCTCTGCGCAAGACCCATCAGGCGCTGTGCGAAAACATGGAAGGCGCGGCGGTTGCCAGGCTCTGCGCCGAATTCTCCCTGCCCTGCCTGGAGCTGCGCGCGGTCAGCAACCTGGTCGAGGAGCGCAATCCTGCCGCCTGGCGGCTGGAGGAGGCGAGCGAGAGGTGCGCCGCCGCAGTCGCCGTTCTCATCGCCGAATTTTCCGGACAGGGAGCCTGGGTACGCCCATGATCTCCCCCTCCGCCCCACTCACCATCGGCTTTTCTCCCTGCCCCAACGACACCTTCATCTTCCATGCCCTGATGCATGGCGAAGCCGGCCCGGCCTGTCCCTCCTTTGCCCCCCCGTTGCTTGCCGATGTGGAAACCCTCAACGAATGGGCGCTGGAAGGCCGTCTGGACGTGAGCAAGCTTTCCTTTCACGCCCTGGGCCATGTTCTGGACCGCTATCAGCTGCTCGGGGCCGGCAGCGCCCTGGGCCGGGGCTGCGGTCCGCTGCTGGTCGCCGGCCGGCGGCTGGGAGAGGGGGAGCTGGCCGGCCTGACCGTCGCCATCCCGGGCCGCTATACCACGGCGGCTCTGCTCCTGCAGATGTATGCCGGCACGGCCCTCAGGACCAGGGTGCTGCGCTTCGACCGGATCATGCCGGCCATAGCCGCCGGCGAGGTGGCGGCCGGGGTGATCATCCACGAGAGCCGTTTCACCTACGCGCAGCACGGCCTTGTGCTGCTGCGGGATCTCGGCGCCTGGTGGGAGGAAGCGACCGGCTTTCCCATCCCCCTGGGCGGCATCGTGGCAAGGCGTTCCCTGGGCGGGGAAAGGATCGCGGCCATCGACGCCTGCATCCGGGCCAGCGTCGAGGCGGCCTTTGCCAGGCCGGAGCGGAGCATGCCCTATATCCGCCAGCACGCCCAGGAGCTGGACGAAGAGGTGATCCGCGCGCACATCGGACTCTATGTGAACCCATACTCCGCCTCTCTTGGCGAGGAAGGGCTGGCCGCGGTGCGCGAGTTCCTGGCCAGGGGGCGGCGGGCCGGGCTGCTGCCGGATGGGTTTGCCGATCTCCCCCTGGCCGGCGGCGATTTTTAGCCCTTCATTTCCGCCTTTCCCGCCCGTTCCGGCGAGAAAGCTACTTGACAAGTTATGTATTCATAATATATTCCAGAATTCCCCTGCTTTTTTGCGGCTGGTCCCTGCCGGGCCGGGTCGCTTCGTGTTGGTGCAAATACTTTTAGTGTTTTAGGTTTTCGATAGATTCGAGTTGAATTCAACGGTAAGGAATACGGCATGAAACTCACAGGTGCGCAGGCGTTCATAAAATGCCTGGAAGAACATGGTGTTGAGGTTATCTTCGGGTATCCGGGCGGGGCAATCATCGATATCTACGATGAGCTGATGCAAAACGACAAGGTGAAGCACGTCCTCACCCGCCACGAGCAGGCGGCGGTGCATGCGGCCGACGCCTATGGCCGGGTCAGGGGCGAAGTCGGCGTGGCCCTGGTGACCTCCGGTCCGGGCGCCACCAACGCCGTCACCGGCATCGCCTCCGCCTACATGGATTCCATCCCCATGGTCGTCTTCACCGGTCAGGTTCCCACCAAGCTGATCGGCAACGATGCCTTTCAGGAGGTCGACATTGTCGGCATCTCCCGGCCGGTGACCAAGCACAACTACCTGGTCAAGGATGCCAACGAGCTGGTGGCGATCATCCGCGAGGCCTTCCATCTGGCCCGCACCGGCCGGCCCGGCCCGGTCCTGGTCGATCTGCCCAAGGACGTGCTCGCCACCCGCATCGACTATCCGGAACCCAAGCCGATCAAGATGCGTACTTACAAGCCCACCTACGAGCCGCATCCCGGCCAGATCGAGAAGGCGTGCCGGGCGATCCTCAAGGCGAAGAAGCCGGTGATCTACGCAGGTGGCGGGGTGATCGCCTCAAACGCCAACGAGGATCTCACCGAACTGGCCAGAAAGCTCGATATCCCGGTGACCATGACCCTCATGGGCCTGGGCGGCTTCCCCGGCACCGACACCCTTTCCATGGGCATGCTCGGCATGCACGGCACCTACTACGCCAACATGGCCGTCGCCAACTGCGACCTGCTGATCGCGGTGGGCGCCCGTTTCGACGACCGCGTTACCGGCCGGGTGGACGCCTTTGCCCCGCATGCGGAGATTATCCATATCGATATCGACCCTTCTTCCATCAGCAAGAACGTCCGGGTCGACATCCCCATAGTCGCCGACTGCAAGCACGCCCTCATCGCCATGAACGCTTGGTTCAACCGCGCTCAGGATTTTGACGGCAAGGAGGCGGCGGCCCGCCATGCCCCCTGGCACGAGCAGATCAGGGAATGGAAGGGCAGGCATCCGCTGGGGTATGTCGAGGAGACCGGGATTATCAAGCCGCAGTTCGTCATCCAGAAGCTGCATGAGCTGACCGGCGGCGACGCCATCATCACCACCGAGGTCGGCCAGAACCAGATGTGGGC
>DDXK01000119.1:17457-20273 GCA_002347185.1 Desulfobulbaceae bacterium UBA2262
GGTATGGTCAGGCAGTGGCAGGAGCTTTTCTACAACAAGAAATACTCCCAGACCGTCATGGAGGTCGCCCCTGATTTCGTCAAGGTCGCCGAGGCTTACGGCGCGGTGGGCCTGCGGGCGACCAAGCCCAGCGAGGTCGAGCCGGTCATCAAGGAGGCCCTGAAGATCGACAACACGGTTTTCATGGATTTTGTCATTGCCCGCGAGGAAGGGGTCTATCCCATGGTTCCCGCCGGCAAGGCCACAACAGAGATGCTGTTGGTTTAATATTGAATTCGAGAACGAGTAGGTTGACGCGATGAAACATACCATTTCAGTCCTCTTGCAGAACAAACCCGGCGTGCTCTCCAGGGTTACCGGCCTTTTCAGCGGGCGCGGCTTCAATATCGAAAGCCTCTCCGTGGCCCAGACCCTTGACCCCGAGGTTTCCTGCATGACCCTGGTGACCTCCGGCGACGACATGATCATAGAGCAGATCACCAAGCAGCTCCATAAGCTGATCGACGTCATCAAGGTCACCGACATGTGCGAGCATGAGTACGTCGAGCGGGAGATGGCCCTGATCAGAGTGAAGGCGGAGGCGCATACCCGGGCCGAGGTGCTGCGGATCGTCGATATCTTCCGCGGCAAGGTCATTGATGTGGCCCCGAAGAGCTATGTGGTGGAGGTCACCGGCAAGGCAAGCAAGCTGCAGGCTGTCATCGATATCCTCCGCCCCATCGGCATCCAGGAGATAGTCCGCTCCGGCGCCATCGCGATGACCAGGGCAAAGAAGTTGTAGCCTTCAGCCCTTCACGCTGTTCATTGTCAATGAACTGGCTGGTTGCGGTCTCTTCTTCCGGGGCCGTTGTCTGTCAGTTCATTTTTGTATGGGCCCCGGGATGCGGGCCGGTAATATTTTCCCCTTCGCCGGGGCAGGGAGTATATGAAAAAACCACAGGTTCCCGTGGCCCTTGAAGGCTATCCGTTCATCGGTTTTGCCGCCTTGACCACCGTGGTCCTCGCGCTGCTTGGTCACGCCCTGAGCGCCCTTGCCGCCCTGGCGCTGACCGGCTTTGTCCTTTATTTTTTCCGGGATCCGGACCGGATTCTGCCGGAGGATGAGGATGTGCTTGTCTCCCCGGCGGACGGCAAGGTCATCCTCATCGAGAAGATCTTTGACGACCGTTTCGTGAAGGAGCACGTCTACAAGGTGAGCATCTTCATGAATGTTTTCAACGTGCATGTGAACCGATCTCCCTTTTCCGGTACCGTCAGCCGGATTCACTATTCTCCGGGCCAGTTTTTTTCGGCCAACACCGAGCGGGGGGCACTGGAGAACGAAGCCTGCGCCCTGACTCTGGAAACCCGCAACAATCGCAGGATGGCGGTGGTGCAGGTGGCCGGCCTCATTGCCAGGCGCATTGTCTGCTGGGCGGTGAAGGGCGATGTCCTGGAGCGCGGGCAGCGTTTCGGACTCATCCGTTTCGGCTCCCGGGTCGATCTCTATCTGCCCCAGCAGGTGCAGCTCGAAGTGGTTGTCGGCCAGAAGGTGCGGGCCGGGGAAACCGTGCTCGGCTACCTGGCCGGGTAGCCCCTTTGGCATTACGCGCCTTTTCTCTAAAGGCTTCTTCATTATGATCGCGCCTTGCCCACGGGCGGCGCCGGGTTGGATGGTATGACAAAACATCACAAGCAGAAAAAGTTCAATCTCGACCGGAAGGGCAAGATCTCTCTCTTGCCCAGCATTCTCACCACGGTCAGCCTCTTCAGCGGTTTTTACGCCATTGTTTCCGCCATCAACGGCCAGTACCTGCACGCCGCAGTCGCCATCATCGTTTCCGGGGTTTTTGACGGCCTGGACGGCAGGGTCGCCCGTTTGACCGGCACCACCAGCAAGTTCGGCATGGAATACGACTCACTCTGCGATCTGGTCGCCTTTGGCGTCGCTCCGGCCATCCTCGCCTATGAGTGGGTGTTGCGGCCCTACGGCCGCTATGGCTGGCTGGCCGCCTTTCTCTATGTCGCCACCACCGCCCTGCGTCTTGCCCGTTTCAATACCCAGGACACCGGCTCGGCAAAAGACGAGTTCACCGGCCTGCCCTGTCCGGCCGCAGCCGGCATGATCGCCACCTCGGTGATGTTCTGCGGTTTTTTTGACTTTACCGGCCCGGTGAAAAGCGTCATCATGCTGGCCACCGTCTATGCCCTCTCCTATCTCATGGTCAGCTCCATCAAGTATCTGAGCTTCAAGCACCCGCAAACCGACCGGGCCAAGAAGTTTCAGGTTCTGGTGGGGCTGGTCCTGCTCATCATGGTTCTGGCCACCGAACCCCGGGTCACCCTCTTTGCCCTTGGCGCCGTCTATGTTCTATCCGGACCGCTGGCGGCGGTGTATCGTTTGCTGGTGAGGGAGAAGAAGGCGGTAGCCGAGGAACAGGAAGACCTGGCCTAGCGCCCTGCCCGTCGGGCGGGCCGTCGCGGCCGGAAGGAGCTGAACGATGTCCGAGAAGATTTTCATATTCGACACCACCCTGCGCGACGGCGAACAGTCGCCGGGCGCCAGCATGACCATCGACGAAAAATTGCGCATCGCTTTTCAGCTGGAAAAGCTCAATGTCGATGTCATCGAAGCCGGATTTCCCATCGCCTCCGAGGGGGACTTCGAAGCGGTGAAGCGCATTGCCCAGACCCTCAAGGGACCGGAGATTTCCGGTCTGTGCCGGGCCAACGACAAGGATATCGACTGTGCCTGGAATGCTTTAAAATATGCGGGTGAGCGGGGGCGCATTCACACCTTTCTGGCCACCAGCGACATCCACATGAAGTACAAGCTG
>DDXK01000049.1 GCA_002347185.1 Desulfobulbaceae bacterium UBA2262
TGGAATACATGGGGATGCCGATGGTCACCGCCACCGGCACCGACCACCAGGCACCCTTGCCCATGATGGCGGCCATGAAGCCCTCCGGTACGTAGCCATGGATGCCGGCGCCCACTCCGATGCCGGCGACCACGTAGATCCAGACCCGGCCCAGGATATCCCGCACCGCGGTCTTGCCGTGCTCGATGCGTTCGGCCCAGCTCAGTTGGATGTCCGGGACATCGCCGGCATTGACGTGCATTTCCCGCACCCAATCCTCGATGTGGTGCTCCAGCTTGAGGCGGCCGATGACAAAGCCGGCGACAATGGCGACGCCGAGGCCGGTGGCGAGATAGAGGGCGGCTATTTTCCAGCCCAGCAGGCCGTAAAGCAGCACCAGGGCCACCTCGTTGACCATGGGGGCTGCGATCAGGAAGGAGAAGGTGACGCCCAGGGGGACGCCGGCGGTGACGAAGCCGATGAAGAGCGGCACTGCCGAGCAGGAGCAGAAGGGGGTGACGATGCCGAGCCCGGCGGCGAGCACGTTGCCGGCGGACTCGCGCCTGCCGGCGAGGATCTTCCGGGTGCGTTCCGGGGTGAAGAAGGAGCGGACGATGCCCACCACAAAGACGATGAGGGCCAGGAGCATCAGCACCTTTGGGGTGTCGTAGACAAAGAACTGCACCGCCTTGCCCAGGTGGCTGCCCTGGGCAAGGCCCAGAAGGCGGTAGGCGAGCAGGTGGGAAAAGGGCAGAAGCTGACCGTAGAGCAGGAACCAGAGGGCAAGGCCTGTGAGGCCGGCCAGGCCGTAGCGGATGAGGCTTGCCGCCGGCATGCTTTGCGGGGGGGGAGTTAACGGCATGGGACTGATTCTCCTAAAGCTGGCAGAGATTCTTGCGGTCGATGGATGGCAGAATTTTATAAACTTCGGCCAACTGCGGGTCGTGGTTCAGCCAGTTGCCAAGCTCTTTGAGCATGGTGGCGCCGTAGGGGGAAGGCGGCGCGGGA
The DNA here is from genome assembly GCA_002347185.1 of Desulfobulbaceae bacterium UBA2262. Lineage (GTDB taxonomy): Bacteria > Desulfobacterota > Desulfobulbia > Desulfobulbales > Desulfurivibrionaceae > UBA2262. The sequence goes on from DDXK01000049.1 coordinate 988, forward strand.
TTGAGCCGGTAGTTGACCCAGAGTTTTTCCTTGCTGCCGACGATGAGACCGGCATCCTCCAGTACCTTGAGATGCTTGGAGACGGTGGGCTGGGCCAGATCGAGCACCGCCCGGATCTCGCAGACGCACATCTTTTTTTTCTTCTCGAGCATCTTGACGATCTTGACCCGGTTCGGGTCGGCAAGGGCCTTCATGACCCTGATCAAGTCTTGCATGATGAGGTATCCAGGGGGAAAATTATGCATAGCCATATTGCTATCTGGCTATATAGCACGGGCGGGGAGGTCTGTAAAGGGGGAAGAGAGAGGGGGGCTTTCGGCGGGCTCAGCGCGGCGCCGGGGGCTGGGCGCTCGTCCGGCGGCGGGTTCTTTTTTTCTCGCCCATGATCCGCTCGAACTCGGCGCCGTCCACGATTTCCTGCCGGATCAGGATGCTGGCCAGCTCCTCGATCCGCGGCCAGTTGGCCTCAACCAGCTCGCCGGCCCGGCGGGTGGCTTTGTCGATCCAGAGGCGGACCTGCCGCTCCACCACCTCCCGGAAAAGCTGCTTGTTCACGTTGCGGCTCAAGGTGTCGGCGTGGACAAAGCCCAATTCCTCGTCCATGCCCAGGTTTGCGATGGCGGTGTAGGCCTGGTGGCTCGCCTCCTCGAGATCGCTTGCCGCCCCGGTATCCAGGCCCTTGGCCCCGAACTTCCTGATGCTCGCCATCCTGCCGGCCATGAGCACGCAGATGTTGTTGAACACCTCCTCCTTGGAGAGGTTGCCGGGGAAATCATCGAAGCTGTAAGAGATGAAGCCCAAGGTCCGCAGGCGGGGGGCGATGGTGACCTGCTCGATTTTGATTTCCGGGAGGAGCAGATGGGAGAGGACCGCGTGGCCCGCCTCGTGGTAGGCGGTCATGCGCAGATCTTCCTCCAGGTTGCGGATGTGCTTCTTTTCGAGCTTGGAGCCGTACTTGATGATGTTGATCTGCTCGATGAGGATCTCTTCGCTGATGCATGGCAGTCCGTGACGGATGGCATGGAGGGAGGCCTCCTTGCCGATGCGCTGCAGCTCGTAGCCGTTCATGCCCGAGATGTAGCGGACCACCTTGTCCACGTCGATCTTGCCGTCGTTGGGCTTTTTCAGGATCTGCTCGATGAAGAAGCGTCGCGCCTCCTTGTCCAGCTCCGGCGCCTCGACAAAGGTGTCGATCCGCTCCGGCTCGATGAGCAGAGGCGGCACCTCCTCCCGGCTGACGGCGGTCGCCACGGTGAATACCGATTCTTCCGGGTCGTCGGGAAGGGCGTCGATTTCGAGGGCGATCTGATCGGAAGGCACGCTGGTCAGCACCCCTTCCACCAGACCCTTGACGTCGAGGCCGTCGAGAAAGACGATGCTGGGCGCGTATTCCCGTGCCTTGAGGTAGACGAGGCGGATGTATTCGGGGTCGAACAGTTCAGTGCGGGAGACATAGATGTAGGGGCGGCCGGCCTCCCGGGCGAAGGCCTTGCCCAGCAGGGTTTTGCCGACGCCAGGCGGCCCGTGGAGCAGCATGCCCTTCGGCATGCGGATGGAGAATTTTTTTACCAGGTCGGGGCTCTTCAGGGTGTTGATAACCTGCTTCAGGGTGGTTTTTGTCTGACGGTTGCCGGCGATGTCCGTAAAGCCGATTTCGGAAAATTCGATGGCTGGCCGTTCGCTGCGCACCATCTCCTTGCGCATGGGCAGGGTGCGCACCTCGGCTCTGCTCAGGCTGAAAAAGAGATTTTCCCCTCGCCGGTACTCCTTCCAGGTCAGCTCCAGGGTCTGGTTGTTCTTGTAAAGCTGGGGCAGGATCTGGTCTCCGGCCGCCGCGAGCCTTGCCAGGGAGGTTTGCGTCTTTCTGGTCAGCCGGAAGATGATCCGGGCGGGCGGGGCGAGCAGCGTCCGCAGGCTGCGGGTGATGAGGAAAAGCACCTCATCGGGCAGCTTCAGCTTCACCTTTTTTGCGGAGATTGCCGGCCCCAGGGAGAGAACCAGGGGAATGACCAGCTCCGCCAGCTCGGGAAAATCCAGGGCGATCCCCTTTTCCTGGAAATGGCCGGTCAGCTGTCGCAAGGCGTCGCTGCCGACGCGGGCCATGGCGCCCAGGCCCAGCTTGTTGAAAAGGACGATGTAGTTCTGGGCCAGGACGGCGAGCAGTTTCGGTGTGATCGCTTCCTGGATCACCTCGCCGGCCACCTTTTTTTCCTTGGCGATGGCCTCCATGATCAGGCCCTGGGCCCGGCTCTTATTGCGCCGGAAGGTGGCGAGGAATTCCCGGCCCTGGTAGAGGCTGCTGCCCAGGGTAGAGGTGAAGATGAAGATCACCTCACGGCAGTTGATGCCGCTCTCCGGTTCTTCCCTGGTGATGAGATCGAGCAGGGCCAGCTGCAGCTGATTGCTCGCCATTTCAATGGATTCGAAGAGGACTATGGCGTGGGGATTGGCGCGCAGGAAGCGGATCAGCTCGCCTTCGTGCACTTCATCGCCGATGAGCTGGGGAGCGAGGAGCTGGGCGGCGCTTTCCACGTCGCTGTAGCGTTCCAGGTCGAAGTGTTTGAAGGCTTCATATCCCTTGAGCATGGCGCAGAGCACCTGGGCCAGGTAGATCTTGCCCACCGCCGGGGGGCCGATGAAGGTGAAGATCGCCTTGGGCGGCTCTTCCTTGGGCGGGCGGAAGTCCAGATGGATGAAGGCATCCACCACCTCGTCGATGGCGTCGTCCTGGTCGAGGACGATCTTTTTCAACTCCCTGCGGATGGTCTCGAACTGCTTGAGCTGATTTTTTTTCGTCTTGACGCGGGGCAAGGGCATGCTCCTCTCGGGTTTTCCGCCTTGTGCGCAGGCGGAGCTGGAGGCTGCCGCCCCGGGCGCGACAAGGGCAGGGGCGGCTGCAAAAGGATTTCTGCTTTCAGTCTAGGGAAAAAGAGGGGAGGGCGTCAACAGGCTTCCGCACGGGCAACGCGTCAGCCGGTGATGAGCTCGTTGCTCAGTTCGTTGCGGTCGTCTGGCTTGACCGGAAAATGGCGGGCCAGGATCGCGCCGGCCTGGCGGATCGCCTGGCACAATGCGGGACAGGCCTGTTTTTTCCTGATGCCGGTGGCGATATCGCCGGCAAAGGCAAGCAGGGTTTCCGGGGAGATTTTTGCGGAGATCCCCTTGTCGGCAAGAACCCAGACCTTGTGTTCGGCAAGGGAGAGAAAAAAGAGTACCCCGGTGTTGTCGCGGGTCTGATGAAGCCCTTCCTCGTAAAAGGCAAGGAGGGCGCGCTGGGCAACCTTGCTCTCCATCCGTCCGCCCGGAGTGAAGAGGCGGAGCAGGGCCGGGCAGGTTCTGGCGATGAGGAAGAAGAGAATGGTGCCGGCCGCCTGAAGAGGAAGAAAGGCGATGAGGCTGTCGGCGAAGAAGAAATCGCTGGCAAGGAGGGCGCTGAGGCCGCCGAGGCAAAGACCGGCAAGCAGGGCGGCCTCGGGGTAGGTGTCGCTCCTGTCCACCACCATGACCGCCACCTCGCCCGCGGTTTTCTGCTCCACCTCGGCGATGGTGGCGGCGATGGCCTTCTTTTCTTCTTCGTTGAAAAAAGTATCTGCTTTCATGATCTTACCAGCTCCCAGAGGCGCCGCCTCCTCCGAATCCTCCGCCGCCGAAGCCGCCGAAGCCGCCGCCACCGCTGAAGCCGCCACCGCCAAGACCGCCCCCTCCCATGTAATAGCCACCGCCCGAGCGTCCGGCTCCGGCAAAGAACAGCGGCAGCAGCAGGCCGAGAAGGGCGCCGGCCGGAATGAGCAGGAGGAGCAGGAGCCAGCTCAAAGGGGAGGCAAGACCGAAAAAGACGAAAATGGGCAGCAGGACGGCGCCGGCCACCACGCCCACCGCCTTGCCGATCCGGCCCAGAAAACCGACCAGGAAGGCGAAGAAGAGGAGGTAGTTGAAAAGGGGTGGGGTTTGCTTCTGGCCGGGGCGCCTGCCCTCTGTTGCCTTGAATTCCCCGCGGCTGGCGGCGATGATCGCCCCCACCCCCGCCTCGAAGCCCTCGTCGAAATGGCCTGCCTTGAAACGGGGGGTGATGATCCTGTCGACAATGCGGCCGGCCAGGATGTCGGTCAACACCCCTTCCAGCCCCCGGCCGACCTCGATGCGGATCTTGCGCTCCTCCTTGCTCACCAGGAGCAGCACGCCGTTGTCCTTGCCCTTCTGGCCCACCTTCCAGGCCTCCACCGTGCGGATGGCGAACTCCTCCAGGGAGTCACCCGCCAGGGTGGGAATGGTCAGCACCGCGACCTGGGTGGAGTCGCTCTCCTCAAAAGCGAGCAGCGTTTGCTCGATGCGTTGCCGGGTCGCAGGCGCAAGCATCCCGGCCAGGTCAGTGACGTACCCTTGGTAGGGCGGCACCTCAAGGGCCCGGGCGGGCAGCGCGCCCGCCAGCAGAAGAAGGCAGAGGGCCAGCAGCAGGAATCGCCGCAGGCCGGAGCGTGCTTCTCCGGGCAGCATCGTTAGAACTGCACCTTGGGCGCCTGGGCCGCCTCGGCTTCCGCCTTGAAGGGTTCGCGTCTGGGCAGCTTGAGGAGCAGGCTGTTGGTCAGGCTGTTGGGGAAGGTGCGGATGGAGGTGTTGAAGACCCGCACCGCCTCGTTGTAACGGACCCGGGCCACGTTGATCCGGTTTTCGGTGCCTTCGAGCTGGTGCTGGAAGTCAAGAAAGTTCTGATTGGCCTTGAGGTCGGGGTATTGCTCCACCACCACCATCAGCCGGGAGAGCGCGGAGGAAAGGCCGCCCTGCGCCGCCTGGAAATCGGCAAAGGCCTGCGGGTTGTTGAGGACCTCGGCCCCCATCTGCATGGAGCCGACCCTGGCCCGCGCCTCGGTGACGGCAGTGAGGGTTTCCTTTTCGTGGGCCGCGTAAGCCTTCACCGTTTCCACCAGATTGGGGATAAGGTCGGCCCGGCGCTGGTAGGACGCCTCAACGTCGCCCCAGGCGGCGATGACGGCCTCATCGTGCTGCTGGATGGTGTTGTAGCCGCAGCCGTTCAAACTCACGGCAAGAAAGAGCATGGCGATGGAAATGAGGATGCGTTGCATGGCGGTTCTCCTTAGCAAAGGAACTTTTTTGAAGAGGGGCTTGGCTGGGAAAGCCTTATGGAAATCGTTCTCCGGGTTTGACGCAAGTATCCGGGGAGTTGTGCGCGCTGCCACGGGAAAAGGCAAGAATGTCGGCCCAGGGGCACGCTTGCCTTCTGGGAGGCGGACGAACCGGCACACGGCGTCCCGGATCCGAAAAATGATGCTGAATTTGGTGCCTCGGTAGGCATTGAATAGAATTTCTATCTATCCGAATAAACTGTGGTTGTATGTATTCGTTTTTTGCTGTTGCCCCCAAAGTTGCCCCAAGGTATTGGCTGTTGCCTCTGGCCCAGAATATTTTTTTTGTCCGAGAGGGGCGTATTACTTTCAGCAAGTTTAATATCGCTTTTTGGAAGTCCTTCTTTGGTAACTCGCCTTTTTCGATCATATCCCAAGCAGCGCGTCAGACCTACGCCAAGGATGACGCGGGAATGCACTATAGCGGATTTCTGTTATGGAAGCCACGCTGTTTTTTGCTCACGCAACCCTTTGATCACCGCTTCAACGAAGTCGCTGGTCTCCGTCCGCATATTCTCTTGAGGGTTCGACAGCCCCCGAATGATCTCTCCCTGGCGGGTGCAGGCAACATTGCCGTAGCTCAGAAAGGTTGTCAAAGGATTCTCGTGCCCCAGGTTCTGGCTCCAGGCTTTGAACTCTTCCGGGGTCTTGCAGACCTTTTCCCCAAGCTGGGCAAGAGTTTTCCTGAAGCTGTGCGGATTGAAGTAGGGCAGGCCGACGCAGGTAAAGGCTTCCCGAAAAATCTTACGAATGGGATTGGCGTTGCTCCAGTGTTCCTTTGCCAGACCTGCGGCTTCAAACTGGCGATTTACCCCCATCTCTATCCGTGTCGCTGGAAAAAGCGGGTCATCATTGCCCCAGAGCTTTTCATTCCTGAGATACGAAACCCAATCCGCCACAATCTCGTGATTCTCATTGCCTACCGGGAAAAAGAAGGTGTCGAAGGTCTTGCCGAACTTGGTCTTTACTTCGCGGGCATCCTGAATGACCTTGCCGGTGATCAGGTCAACATGCTTCAGCTTCATTGAGGCAATCGCCCCATCCCTGGCCCCGGTTACAATCGTAAATGCCACCAGAGCACGGTTGCGGCGTTCTACCTCCGTCTTGACCGGCATCATCTTGATGACATGCTTTATCTGCGCCAGGGTGGGTGATTCCAGTTCCCTATGGGCGGTGGCGATCCGTGTGTCCCGCTCCGACAGGTTGAAATATTCGGCATCGGAATAGCGCAGCCGCGACTTGTAACCCGGTTTATCGGAAAGCCACTGGAAAAACTTCTTGAGTTGGGTAAGAGTTGTATGGAGAGTTGCCTTGCTCAGCTTCTTTCCGGATTTCTGCCCATCCTGTTCGGCCAGGTGCTTCTTGAAGGCGATGGCCTGCTCAAAATGAAAGGCCTTGAAATCCCGAAACCTGCTATACACCTCGAAGCGGTTCAGAGCCTTGGCGGCGGCATCGACAGTCGGCTCGCCATGCCGCTTGGCCTCCTTCAAAAAGGCGAAATACTGGCGCTTGATCCGTTCGTTGCCGGGGTTGTGTTTTTTCATGGTTTGAAGCTCCTTTGTTAGTTTACTGTTTACGCTGGGTTCATTACTCTCAATTATGTGTCGCCGTCCCTGCGGAAACAGATCTCCATTTTTCCCCGCACCTGGTCGATTTTTGCCAGACTGACCCGCCGGTTGATCATGGCATTACAATCCGGACAGATGGCGGACAGGTTGCCGACGGTTTCGTTATCCGGCTGATACTCCGCTATATCTCCCTCCGGAATTTTTGGAGCCCGGCAGCGGACGCAGTAGATTTCCCCCGGCTTGCACGGACGCTTCCTTCTCGTCCGGCGCCTCCGAAGAAAGCCCGCCAGCTCCCGGCCAAGAATCAGCATGGGCCGCTGATCGTCGGTGGTGGCAAGTCCGGCCTTGACCCAGGTACGGACGGTATTTTTGTGGATGCCGAACAGATTGGCGGCTTCTTCCACCGTGTAACTGCGGTGAATTTTTACAAGGCGGTGGTTGGGTTGGCGTTTTCGCATTATCCCCTCGCTGCTTGCTCGATCAGGGCGCGAATATCCTCGACTCGCCAGGCGGTGCAGCGTTCCGAGAGTTTTACGGGTTGGGGGTAGCGCCCGGACTTGACGCCCTGCCACCAGGTACTTTTAGAAACGGGGAAGATTGCGGCGATGCCGGCCTTTTTATCGCCGACGATTTGGGTCAACCGGAGGTAGCCGGTTTCGGGAAGGGAAGAGTGTTGCATGATGGATCACCTCGTGTAATAACGCCCACGGGAAATCCGTGAGCTTTGAGGCGATCCTATAAAATGATAGTTGGTTTGTGGCCGAATCGGCTTTCTGAAACCCTAATCGGTTTTACGGGCATTTCTAAAAATCGTCTTGACTGAGTGTTGCTCCCTCTCTCAGCCATTTTCTCACCGTATCAGCACTGATTGACATATCTGCTTTTGATACGGCAGCGATGATGTCCTGCGTCACCGGACTTTTTTTATCGTTAGGATCGTACCCGTAGCAATCGACCGCCATGGCGAAAACCATCTTGATAAGGCTCTTTCTTTCAGAGGGGGTCAAGGTGTTTGATGACCTGGCCCCTGCGTGTTCTTCGTTGACCCGTTCATGCAAGGTAAGCAGCGCGCTTGTTCGAACTACCAGTACGCTGTCATCCGGTAAACCTCCAGCAGGATAATAGTAGTCCGAGTGATTTATTGGTTTGTTAAGGTTTTGTTTGCGCTGTTCGAGGAGCTTTTTCGCTTCTGCTGCGTCGATTTCGTTATTTGATATTTTCTTTTTGAGAGTTTCAGCATACCAGTCAAGGCTCTTTTTGATCCAATCTTCACCATATTGATTTTCGAGAAATTCTTTATCTAATTTCTCCTGAAGCGCCCACACTTGACCGTCTTGCGTTTCCACAAATGTTCCATCCATGCTAGTTAGTGTTACATCCGGCCCATCAGTGAGCTGTTGATATTTGTATTCAATGTCGATCCGCTCACCCCCCAACAGCGGTAAATCCCACACCCCTTCTATGGATCGAAGGCCCTCCTGGAAGTATGTGGTACTGGGAGGGACTTTGCCCTCAAATCTTTCCGATTTATTTTTATGGATTTCTATGGCCATTTCAACCACGGAGGTGAGGAGGGCCGTTTGCTGCTCTGAGGAAAAATCGCCGAGAAAATCTATTTTTAAGTTTTTCAATTTTGATTTGTCCCATTCATCGAGGCCGTTTAGCTCAGATGGCTTGCCAGTGTAATATACAAAATCATATCCAGGGATATGGAAAGCAACTGTATTTTTAGGCCCAATTATGGCTTCCAAATTCTCCCAAGAGCATTTACTTCTGAAATCCTTTTCCCATTCGTTGAAAGGGCGGAAGCGACCGCCACGTTTAGCCTTTGCATGATTCACGAAATTGACAGACAGCTTCAAATGCCCATCAAGAGCCAGCCGCAACACATCGGCTTCGCTTACCGCCTCGCCGAACAGGTTCGAAAGATGTCGTGCCGCTTCCGGAACGGTCAGCCATTCCTTCAGCTTGAACAGCTTGCTTTTGTATTCTGGTTGCACTTTGCTTTTTTCTCCATTGCCCACAAAATTACCCTCCTTGCAGCAATCCAAACCAGGCCCAAATCGTGGCGCTTTCAATTTGTTTGGATTCTGCTGGACATTACAGTACATTATCGCAACTTGCCGTTACAATTTACGGAGAAAATATGAATCTGACCGAACTTCTCACCACGCTCGAAGCGCCCATCGTGGTGCGACCCACCCGCCGCATGACCCAGGGCGAGCTGGAGAGCTATCTCGACAAGGCCGCCGACATCCTGCGCGGCAACGCCGACCATTCCGAGTTTCGCGGTTATGTGTTCGCCCTGCTGTTCTATAAGCGCATCAACGACTGCTATGAGGAAGAGGTCCGCACCCAGGCCGATACCCTGATCAAGGCGGGCGTGCCGCAGGAGCAGGCGCTGCAACTGGCCCGCGACCCGCAGAACCATCATTTCATCGTCCCCGAGGCGGCGGATTGGGCCAAGGTCGCCCGCACCGCCAAGGGCCAACTCGGCCAGGCGCTCAACGATGCCATGCTCGCCATCGAGCGGGCCAACGCCCACCGGCAGAACAATTTCGACGGCATCCTCACCGGCAAGATCGACTTCAACAAGCAGGACGAGCTGCCCCGCGACAAGCTGGTCAACCTGATCAACCACTTCGGCAGTCAGACCTTCGACCGCGCCCACGTCTCCGACGATCTGTTCGGCAACGCCTACGAGTACCTGATCCGCAACTTCGCCAGCAAGGCGGGCAAGTCCAGCGGCGAGTTCTACACCCCGGCCGAGGTGGGCTTTCTCATGTCCGAGATGCTGGCGCCCAAGGCGGGCATGAGCATTTGCGACTGGGCCAGCGGTTCCGGCGGCCTCTTGCTCCAGTGCATCCGTTATGTGAAGAAGCACGGCGGCGACGTGCGCCAGCTCTTCCTGCACGGCCAGGAGTCCAACGTCGCCACCTACAATATCTCGCGCATCAACATGATCCTGCACGGAGTGCCGGTGTGGGAGCATAAACAGGGCGATTCCCTGCGCGACCCGCGCCACCTGACCGCCGCCAACCGCCTGAAAACCTTTGACCGCATCATCATGAATCCCCCCTTCTCGCTGGAGGACTGGGGGCACGACACGGTGGCCAGCGGCGACAAGTTCGGCCGTCTCTCCTTCGGCATGCCGCCCGCCTCCAATGGCGACTGGGCCTGGCTGCAGCAGATCGCCAAGTCACTGAAGGATCTCGACCCGGAAACCGGCGAATCCGGCAAGGGGATGGTGGTCATGTCCCAGGGGGTGCTGTTTCGCGGCCAGCCGGAACAGACCGAAGAAGAGGACGGCCAGAACCAGAAGGCCGATGCCGAATACGTGATCCGGCGCGGCTTCGTGGAGGCGGATCTGATCGAGTGCATTGTGGTGCTCCCCTCCAAGCTCTTTTACGGCAACGGCGTGCCCGCCTGCCTGCTGCTCTTGAACAAGAACAAGCCGGAGGCGCGCAAGGGCAAGACCCTGATGATCTGGAACTCGCGCCACTTCCAGAAGGCCAACCCGCAGAACCTGCTGCGGCCCTCGGACCTGATGCGCATCCTGGTGCCCTGGCGCGCCTTTGGCGACCTGGAACAGGCCAAGACCCTGGTGGACAGCCACGCCGCGCAACTGATCCGCGAGGTGGAGGCGAACCGCGACCAGCGCCTGGCCGACATCGAGGACGCCTTCGGCCCGGTGCTCGCGCCGCTGGCCAGGCTGATGGCCGAACAGGCCGAACTCGACGCGCTGGATCTCAAGGTCGCCGCCGTCAACGACGCCATCGCCCCCGAACACAAATGGTTCGGCCCGCTCGCCCCGCTCAAGGCCGAAGTGGAACGGATGCAGGCTGAGATCGACGCCGCCGGGCGCGGCGACAAGGCGGCGCTCAAGGCCAGGCTCGCCAAGCCCAAGAAGCAATTCGATGACGCCCGCAAGCTGCTGATCGCCGCCATCAAGGCGCACCTCAAGCAGTTGAACAAGGCGATCAAGGAGCTGAACAAACTGCAGGAAGAGCGCGACAGCCGCGAGCAGGAGATCCGCCTTGCCGCCGAGCGCGAGATCGCCCACCTGAACGAGGCGGCCGACGACCTGCGCCGCATCTGCAACGACCCCGACGAGGCGCGGCGCTACTTCGCTCTGGTGGACAAGGCCGAGATCGAGGAGAACGAATTCAATCTCAACCTGCCGCGCTATGTGGATACCTTTGAGCCGGAGGCGGTGGTGCCTTTGCCGGACGCGGTGGGGAATCTGCGTAAGGCGGAACAGGCCAGCAGTGAAACCAAAACCAGGCTCGATGAAATACTGCAAACCCTGAACATCGAAGGTGTTGCATGACGACGCCTCGAAAGGAAGTCATTTACAAGCTGCCTTTGACGCAGTTCCCAGAAGACTGCGATTGGCCTGTTCAGTCGCTTGCCACTACGGCGAATGTTCTCGGTGGTGGCACACCCGACACTGGCGTTGCTGAGTATTGGGAGCCCGCTGAAATTCCATGGGCGACACCGACCGACATTACCGGCACGGATGGAAACGAGATCATCGGCACTGAAAGGAGCATCTCCACCGCAGGGCTCAAGCATTCGACGCTGGTTCCCGAAAACTCAGTCTTGATGACAAGCCGAGCCACTATCGGGGCGGCAAAAATCAATCGTGTACCGATGGCAATCAATCAGGGATTTGCCGCCTTCGTTCCCAAGCCTGGTTATTCGTCCGAATACCTCTTTCATCTGATTGAAGTCCTCAAGCCCACCTTGGTCCGTTTGGGGGCAGGTACGACCTTTCTTGAAACTTCGCGCAGGGAGATCAAGAAGGTACTCGCACGAATCCCAGAAGAAGACGAACAACGCCGCATTGCCGCCGTGCTGAAGCTGGCCGACGATGCCATCGCCAAGGCCAAGGCCGAGCTGACGGCGACGCGGGAGTTGAAGCGGTCGCTGATGACACAGGTATTTGAGAACGGCCTTACGCCTTCCGTCAATAAGAAGCCTTACAAAATCCACCGATGCTACACGGCATCCATACCGGCACATTGGGGGACAGAGGGTTTAGGTAAAAGCCTTGTGCTTGTCGAGTATGGCACCAACGCGGCATCAAACGATTACCAGTCTGGTTATCCGGTAATAGCAATTCCTCAAGTCGTCGCACCACACCTGAGCTTAACCGATGTGCCTTTTGCCGAAGTCAGCGAAACGGAAGCTGCCGCTCTTCGTCTGCGTGCTTATGATGTATTGCTAATACGTACCAATGGAAATCCTGAATACATCGGCAAATCGACGATTGTTTCAGAAGAAGTCGGTGCCATTCATACCATTTTCGCCTCATATTTGATTCGGGTTAGAACAGATAAAGAAAAGCTCCTCGGGGCATATCTCAATTACTTCCTGGCTTCGCCATTAGGAAGAAGGCAAGCCGGGGCCGTTGCAAATACATCCGCAGGCAATAACAACATCGGTGCCCGTGCAATTAAACAGTTCAAATTGCCGCGACCACCAGTGTCTGAGCAAGAGCAGATTGTTGACCTGCTCAATGGGGTAGAGGCACAGATAAACGCGTTGGCTGGCAAAGTCGAAGCACTCCAGCAAGTCAAAAAATCCCTGCTGCAAAACCTGCTCACCGGCAAAATCCGTATCCCCGAGGGGGCCATCCATGGATGAAGTACCCACAACCGCGCCGCCCAGGGTGGCCCGCCTGTTCAACGAGGAAACCACTGTCGAACGGGAGATCATCGAACATCTGCAAACCCCAGCGCTGGGCTGGGCCTACCGCAACCGCGAGCAGGTGACAGCGCTGCGCCAGGACGACGACCGCGAGGTTTTGCTTCTCCCTGTGCTGGAGGAAAAGCTCAAGGAACTCAACCCGGACATTCTTACCGATGAGGCGCGGGTGAAGGCCATCATCACCAAGCTGCGCGGCTGCCGGGACAATCAGCAGTGGCTTGCCTGGCTGCAATACGGCGTAAATTACCAGTTTGATCCCGCCGAGACAGCAAAGGACGTGCGACTGATCGCCTATGATGATCTGTTGCTGAACGACTGGTGTGTCACCAACCAGTTTCCGGTGGAAGGCAACTCCCCCCGGCGACCGGATATTGTGCTCTTGATTAACGGCATTCCGGTGGTGGTGATCGAGGCCAAGACCGCCAGCCGCAGCAAGCCCGATTGGCGCGAAGGGGCCAAGCAGCTCGGCATGTACGCGCAAGAGATCGACCAGCTCTTTTACACCAACGCCTATGGGGTGGGGGTGAACGAAACCCGCATGATGTACGGAGTGCCGGGGCGGCGTTTGCAGTTCTGGCTGCAATGGCGCGACCCCTGGCCGCACAGCATCGACGAGTTCGACGAGATGAAGGTCTCGCTCTACGGCCTGTTCGACCGGGCCAACATGCTCGACTTCATCCGCCACTTCATCGTCTTCGTCACCAAGGACGGAAAGACCGACAAGGTGGTAGTGCGCTACCAGCAATATCTGGCGGTGAAGGACATCCTCGACCGCGCCACCGATCTGGCACTGGCTCCGGAGAAACGGCGGGGCCTGATCTGGCACACCCAAGGCTCGGGCAAGACGCTGACCATGATCTACGCTGCCCGCAGCCTGTGGGAAGACCCGAAGCTGAACCAGCCAACCGTGATCCTGCTGGTGGACCGGGAGCAGTTGGGAAGCCAGATGGACCGTGAGCTGATGGCCACCGGCACCGAAAACGTGCATGTGGCGGCGAGCAAAAAAGACTTGGAGGCGAAGCTGGCGGGCGACTATCGCGGGGTGATCCTCACCACCGTGCATCTGTTTGATGGGATGCCCCAGCACATCACCAAGCAGCGCCAGAACGTCATCGTCATGGCCGACGAGGCGCATCGCACCCAGGAGCGGGAGCTGGGCACCTACATGCGGTCGGCGGTGGAAGGAGCCTCTCTGTTTGGCTTTACCGGCACCCCCATCGAGAAGGACGACCACAATACCCCAGTGGCCTGGGGCCAGGTGAAGGACGACGGCACCATCGAGCGTTACATGGGCCGTCCATATACTGTCACCGACGCCCTGCGCGACGGCGTGGTCAAGCCGATCCACTGGCAGCCGCGCAAGACCGATTGGCAGCTCTACGGGGCCAAGCTCGATCTGGCTTTTAAGCGGGAGTTCGGGCACCTGCCCGAGGCGGAGCAAAACAAGCTGGTGAGCCAGTCTTCCACCCTGGATGTGCTGCTGAAACTGCCCAAGCGCATCGAGCAGATCACCGACGACGCGGTGGCGCACTTTGGCGAGCATGTGCGCCCCAACGGATTCAAGGCGATGCTGGTGTGCAAGGACAAGGAGACGGTGCGGCTCTACACCGAGGCCCTGCGGGCGCGGCTGGGGGATGAGGCGGTGATGGCGGTGATCTCCGAAGCGCCCAAGGACGACCCGGACGCGGTGAAGGCGCTCTATCTCGGCGAGGCCAGGCGCAAGAAACTGCTCAACGAGTTCCTGATTCCAGCCCAGTCGGAACTGCCGGAACATCAGGACAAGGAACTGCGCAAGGTGGAGCTGCTGGTGGTCTGCGACATGCTGCTGACCGGTTTCGACGCCCCCATCCTGCAGGCGCTCTATCTCGACAAGAGCCTGCGCGACCACACCCTGCTGCAAACCATCGCCCGAGTGAACCGTCCCTACAACGAGCTGAAGGGGCACGGTCTGGTGCTCGACTACTACGGCATCTTCGACCACCTGAACGAGGCGCTCAACTACCGGCCCGAGGAGCTGGGCGACATCGCCTTTCCCTTCGAGCGCATCCGCGAACACTTTCGCCGCCAGTTCGACACCCTGTGGGCGCTCTTCCCCGAGGAGACGGTGCCGCGCGACGGTTCTCACTCGGCCTTTATCGCCGCCATGAAGATCCTGCGTGACGAGGAGGGGGCGGAAAAGAGCTTCGATACCGGCTACCGCAACCTGCGCGTGCTCTACGAGGCGCTGCAGCCGGACGAACAGCTGCGCGACTATGTGCGCCCCTATGCCTGGCTGACCAAGCTCTACATGCTCTACCGCAAGAAGTTCTATCCCGATGCTGCTCTGGAGGCGACGGAAGAGGACGCCGCCCGCACCAAAGAGCTGATCCGCCAGCATATCGACGTGGAGGAGCTGGAAAAGGCGTTCCCCACCTATGTGCTGGACGAGCATTTTCTCACCAAGCTCAAGGACAAGAAGCCCGACGCCAAGGCGCTGGACATCGAGGCGATGCTTACTGCCGAGTTGCGCATCAGGCTGGATCAGGATGAAACCTTCCGGCCGCTGTCGGAGAAGCTGCAACGCATCATCGACGAAAAGCGGGCCGGGACGCTCGCGGGCATCGCGCTGATCGAGGAGCTAGAATCGCTTACCGAGGCGGTGCGCTCCGCCGTGGAGGAGGCCAAACGCCCCATCGGTCAGCAACTGGCGCTCAAGATCAAGGCCCGCAACGTTGCCCTGACCGAGGCCCAGGCCGCCGAGGTGGCCGCCGCCATTCTCGACGAGGCGGACAAACACTGCTTCCCCGGCTGGTGGAACTCCACTTCGGTGGACCCGGAACTTTCCAAGGCCCTGCTCCTGCTGGTCGCCGGGCGTTTCTCCGCGCTGGGGCTGCTGGCGGGCGACGCCATGGAGTTCATCGGCCAACTGGTGCAGGTGCTCAAACGCAAGCATTACAAACCGGGAAGCAAGGACGCCTAAATGAGCCTAAATGCCCACATCGACCTGCCGGACGGGCGGCAACTCGACTACGAGATCCGCTCCTCAGCCAAGGCCCGCAGCCTGCGTTTAAAGATGACGGCACGGGATGGGCTGACGGTGATCGCGCCCAAGGGGCTCGACGAGCGGCAGGTGGTTGAGCTGGTGAGCGGCAAGCGGGATTGGATCGCGGCAAAACTCGGCCAGTTCGAGGAGGTGCGGCACCTGCTGGTCGATAAAGTATCCTCCCGGCCAGAGGCCTTTGACCTGCCCGCGCTGGCGGAAAGCTGGCGGGTGGAATACCGGACCACCAAGGGCAAGACCGTCGGGGCGCGCACCGATCAACAGGGCCGCATCCAGGTCTATGGCATGGTAGCGGACGATGAACGCTGCAAGGCCGCCCTGCGCCGCTGGCTGGCCCGGCGCGCCAAGGAAACATTGACACCGTGGCTGGAGTCGCTGGCTGCCGAGAGTGGTTTGCGTTTCAGCCGGGCCATCATCAAGAACCAGCGCACCCGCTGGGGCAGCTGTTCGGCCGATGGTGTGATCAGCCTGAACGCCAAACTGCTGTTTCTGCCGCCTAAACTGGTGCGCTATGTGTTGATGCACGAACTGTGTCACACCCTGGAGCGCAACCACACCAGCCGTTTCTGGACCCACTTACGCCAGTTCGAACCGCAAACCGACCTGCTGCACGGCCAGATGCGGGACGCCTGGAAGCAGGTGCCGGTATGGGCGCACCCGGTTCAGGCTGGCAGGGAGGGTGTTTGAAATGAATCCTTGTTCGCAACCAGCCCCAACCATCGCCGCTATCTACGGCTTCGACCGACGGAGCGACCTCAAGCGTCCTCTGTTCGCCTGCGGGGTCTCGGCCGGTTTTCCGTCCCCTGCCGAGGACTACATAGAGGGAAAGCTCGACCTCAACGAACTGATGGTGGCCAACCCGGCAGCCACCTTTTTTGTCCGGGTGGCCGGCGACTCGATGATCGGCGCCGGCATCCATCACCACGACATCCTGGTGGTGGACCGTTCCCTTGCTCCGGCTCCCGGCCGGGTGGTGATCGCGGTGGTTGACGGGGAGTTGACCGTCAAGCGCTTGGTGAGCCAGGACGGCCAGCTCCGTCTTCGGGCCGAAAACCCCGACTATCCCGACATCCTCCCCACCGAAGATTCCGAATGGGAAATCTGGGGCGTGGTCAGCTTCGTCATTCATTCCCTGTAAGCCTGCCCGATGCCAAAGCTTTTTGCCCTGCTTGACTGCAACAATTTCTATGTCTCCTGCGAACGGTTGTTCAGGCCCGCGCTTGAGGGGCGGCCGGTGGTGGTCCTCTCCAACAACGACGGTTGTATCATTGCCAGGTCAAACGAGGCCAAGGCCTTGGGTATTGCCATGGGCGAGCCCTTTTTCAAGTGCCGGAAATTCATCGAAGCGCACCAGGTCCAGGTTTTCTCCTCAAACTATGCTCTGTATGGCGACATCTCCCAGCGGGTCATGACCGTGCTTGGTCAACTTGAGCCCGAGGTAGAGGTCTATTCCATCGACGAGGCTTTTTTCCGTTTGCCGCAGGGCAGGGCTGAGGCGCTGCTTGCCAACGGCCGCCACCTCCGGGAAACGATCAAAAGGCAGGTGGGCATCCCGGTTTCCATCGGCTTTGGCCCCACCAAAACCCTGGCCAAGATCGCCAACCGGATCGCCAAGAAGCAGCCGGAACATGGCGGGGTCTTTGTCTTGCCGGAGGGGGATTGTTCGCCGATTCTGGCCGGGATTGCGGCAGGGGATGTCTGGGGGATCGGCAGGCAGCACAGCCGGAAACTGGCGAGTTGGGGAATCCGCACCGCCCTTGATTTGAGCAAGGCCGACGATGCCTGGCTGCGCAAACAGCTTACCATCACCGGCCTGCGGACCGCCATGGAGCTTCGCGGGGTCTCCTGTCACCTCCTTGGGGAGAGCCCGGCGCCCCGAAAATCCGTTACCAGCTCCCGGTCTTTCGGGCAGCCGGTGAGCGACCTGGCCGGGCTTCGGGAGGCGCTTTCTTCTTACATAGGGATCGCCGCCGAAAAACTCAGGGCCGAGGGGTTGAAAGCCGGTTGCCTTCAGGTGTATCTCACCACCAACCGCTTTCGGGAAAAAGACCCGCAGTACAGCGGCAGTCAAACCGCCAATCTCTCCGCGCCAACGTCTTCAACCACGGAACTGATCGGGATTGCCGGCGGCCTGCTCAAGCGTCTGTACCGGCCGGGCTTTGCTTACCAGAAGGTCGGGGTGATCCTGCTTGATCTCGTTGCCGCAAGCCGGATGCAGCCAAGGCTTTTTGCGCCGGTGGTCAAGGGGGATGAAAAATTGATGGCGGCCATTGACCGGATCAATAGCCGGTGGGGAAGGGATACCGTCCAAAGCGCGGCCGTGGGGCTTGCCCCTGATGGGGCCGCATGGAAAGGTCGGCAATCGAGGAAGTCACCCGCCTACACGACCTCTTGGCTTGAATTGCCGGTGGTTGAGGCGTGCTGAACAAAAAAAGCCCATAATGCTCTGGGCGCAGGGACCAAAAGGCTCAGCCGGAGCAATAATTCTTTTCAGAAATCTATCTCGATAACCACCGGTCTGATAGTATTCGCTGTCGAATTGGAATTACGATCTGATCGCCATCTTCATCTTCTCCCCAATGCTCAGGGTCAAATTCAGTTTCAAAAAATCTCAACAACTCGGACTTAAAAGAGTTCGTCAATTCAGCCCGGCTGACAATCCCTTCGGCACAGACATCTTCGCTGTCATATGGGGTAATAATCCGGAAGAACACACGACCAGGGTCGTCCGTACAGAGGGCCACGAGGCGTTTCTCTGTGCCTTCTTCATCAATGTCGAACTGAGCTGGGAGATCGCCCCCTGAGACTCTTTTTATCCATTCGAGCATTGTCTCAAAAGGTGGGAATACCTGCGATAACTTGATGGAGACTTTTCGGTCTCCAATGGTTACATGCAAACAGGACCACCCATATTTACGCATTTCAAGCCTGACAAAAACATGCTGATTCGAAATGTGGGTTTGAATTGTGAAGTAGTTGCCAAGGTCAACCGACGGTTTGATAATCTCGGTATGTGACGTCCAGAAATTCCCAAGAAGTCCTGTTTGGTCAAAAACAAGACGCGGATAGCAGTGACGCCATCCCCAGTGATCAGGAGAGATTTTCCTGTAGAACCATTCAAGAAATTCGCCATAACTCTTCAGCTTAAAATGCTGATAGGCAGTCGGTAGAGCAATGCCGACAGGGTCGTCAGCTATTTCTGTCACATAATCGAAGTGCTGAGCCAATAATAGAAATAATTCTCTGGTTCTCTCCAATTCCACGTACCCATCAAGTTTGGCATTCTCCTGAATCTTCAGCTTGCCATCCAGTTTTTCAGACAGCATTGCCTGGGCGGCATTGAAGCGGTCGCGGTTGTCATCGGTCTTCGCATTCTGGACCAGATAGCTTTGCAGTTGTTGCAGTGCCTCTCTCATCCCTGCATGACGACAGCGATTCAGGGGTAGGATTACCCCTAATTGAGGGCATACGCCAGTTCCTGCAACGGCACTAACCACGAATATTCCACCCATTTTAGCGCTTACACGGGCTTTTTGTTCACGTAAAGATACCCCAGGGCGAGCCAGAAAGATGAATGGTTGCAACTCTTGGAGGCTGCCTTGAATTTCTCCGCAATTTCTTTTGTGGTGATTGAGCATGGTGGACCCTCCTTGATGCTGTTGCTGGCCATTTCTGTGTAACTCATTGGAATATCCCGGCTCACTTTGCCTTCAGGACATTTCACCCCATTCGTTTTGGGTAAAGCGGGAACATTCCATCGGCCTGATGCCAGCCGACAGCCCAGAAAAGTATCTGTCAGTCGATAGCGTACAGGGTGACATAGGACAAATAGTGTCCTAGGTCGAAAAAAAGCATTAACTTGTCGAGATTTCTTCTTGGGAGCAGTTGCGGTGAGGCAAGTGAGACGACTTATTTGCCGTGGCGGGGTTGGGTTGGCAAGGGCTGTTATTCGCAGGGAACCCCAGGTGTCCATGTTAAGCAGGAGAGGCCATCACCTTGTTCTCGCCGTGTTGCCTGGGGTCTTACTTGTTTTTAAGTTGCTGTTAGCCAGCCGCCCGGATGGGCACGATCCTGGCCCCGCCCTTGAGCACGTCCAGGTAGTCCGCCCAGGCCTGCATCATCTTCCGGCGTTCCGGCAGATACTCGGCATGGTTATACACCGCTCTGATCTTGTTCCCGTCGGAGTGGGCCAGCTGTTTTTCGATCAGGTGAGAGGGGAAGCCCATTTCATGCAACAGGGTTGAAGCCATGTGCCGGAAGCCATGCGGGGTAATCTCTTCGCCGGTAAGGCCCATTCCGCGCAAGGCGGAACGGACGGTGTTGTCGCTGATGCACTTGCCTCTGTCCCGCACGCCGGGAAAAGCAAAGCGGCCGTTGCCGGTAAGCTGATGCAGTTCGCGGAGGATCGCTACAGCCTGGTGCGACAGGGGGACAATCAGGGCAATCTCCCCGCGCCGGGCATCCTTTTCCGTCTGCCGCCGTTTCATCTGCTCAATGGGGATGCGCCATTCCGCCCGATCAAAGTCGAGGTCTTGCCACTCCATGCCTCGCAGGGTTCCGGGCCGCAAGAAAAAGAGGGGAGAAAGCCGCAAGGCGCAACGGACGACAAAAGAACCGGTATATCCTTCGATGGTCCGCAACAGCCGTGCGACCTCTGGCGGGTCAGTGGGCGCGGCCATGCGTTTGGATCGCTTTGGGGAGAGCAGTGCGGTCAAACCGTCGGCGGGGTTGGTGAAAGCCCGCCCGGAGGCGATGGCGTGAAAGAAAATCATCCGCAATGAGCTGTATGCTTTTCTGGCTGTGACCGGACTCCTGGTGTCAATCCGTTTCAAAACGCTTAGGACATCGGGCGTGGTGATCTTGTCAACTTGCTTGGCGCCAAGAAAGGGCAAGATGTCCTTTTCAAGGATGGTCACGGTCCTCTCTGCATGGGTCGCAGACCAAGTCGGTTTTTTGTGGGCAGTCCATTCGCGGGCGACCGCTGCAAAGCTCCCGGTTTCGCTTGCCTTGTCGGCCTTCCGTTCCTCTCTTGGATCAATCCCCTTGGCCAGCAACTTGCGGGCCGCTTCCCTTTTCTCTCTGGCGTCTTTCAGAGGAACGTCAGGATAGACGCCAAAGGAAAGGCGTTTCTCCTTGCCGTCAAAACGATACTTGAGCCTCCACCACTTGCCCCCGCTGGGGGCAACTTCCAGGTAGAGGCCGCCCCCATCGAAGAGGCGGTAAGGCTTGGTGGCTGGCTTGGCTTGGCGGATGGCGGTGTCGGATAGCGGCATGGGGGCAACTCCCTTGGGAAGATTTGCTGTTGCCCCCAATATTGCCCCCAGTTGCCCCCGGTTGTCAATGCGTTTCTTTGGATGGTGTTGGACAGTGAAATTAGTTTTTTCTTTTACTGTATTTGGTTTGCTGGATGGTGTTGGATGGTGCGGGATGAGTGTTTGGTGCCCTCGGTACGACTTGAACGTACGACCTACCGCTTAGGAGGCGGTTGCTCTATCCCCTGAGCTACGAGGGCGATCCTTGTTCTTCAAGAAAGAAGCGAAGTAATATACCATCGGCAGGGCAATGCGCAAGCCCTTTCTCCAGAAGGGGCGCGGAGCGTGGCTGGGTCCTGGCGGCTGATTTTTTCTCCGGTGGGAAAAAATGGACGTTTGACAACAATCCGCGATAACAAATTGATATGCTTGTGATATGCTGTTCTTGACAGCGTTGGGTGGGAGGCGGTCGAGGGGGTCTGCTGGGACCAAAGGCGCGCCAGGCTCGGGAAACTTTCGGGGAGCAGAAGGGAGTGAAGCTCAAATTCCTCATCTTCATTGCGTTTTTTGGTGTCGGGTTTTTCCCGTTTGCCATATCCATCGGGCTCAATTTCCCGCGTGTTCTCGTCATCCTCGAGCAGGCGGTGGAAGAGCAGCGTCTTGCCTATCTGCAGGAGCGTTTTTTCGCCCTCAACGCGGTCACCGAAAAGAGCAGGGAGGCCTTGCGCATCTTCAGCCTGCTCCCCGGCGTACGTGATCTGGTTGCCGGGGGGGCCGCAAGGGGAGACCTGTCTCCGGAGCAGGTCAGAGCCCGCTTTTTCGCCCTGACGAAGAACTGGTTTCTCGACCGGCCCGAGGTGCTCACCGTCTCGGTGGTCGATGCCCTCGGTCAGGAGCAGTTCCGCATGGAGCGTGCCCCCGGCGAGAAAAGTTTTGCCCAGCTTCCGGTGGAGCGCCTGGGCAATGTCCT
Organism: Desulfobulbaceae bacterium UBA2262; assembly: GCA_002347185.1. Lineage (GTDB taxonomy): Bacteria > Desulfobacterota > Desulfobulbia > Desulfobulbales > Desulfurivibrionaceae > UBA2262. Next base: position 22,671 of record DDXK01000049.1, read on the forward strand.
TGCGGAACCGTTTTTCCAGAGGGGTATGGCCGTTTCGCCCGGGGAGCTTTTTGTCGGGGATATGCGGATGCTGCCTCCCCGTTCGGAACAGGGGCCAGGCGGCGCCATCATCCGCTTCGGCGTTCCCTTCATGGATTCGGACGGCGAGTGGGCCGGCGTCGTTTCGCTGATCTTTGATTTTTCTTTTCTTACGAATGTCTTTGCCGACGCGGAACTGGTGAGCGAAGACGGAGCCTATCATTTTTCCCGGCAATGGCGGCCTGGCCCACAGCCGTTCGCCGCCGGCCAGGCTTTTCTTGACTTTCCCGGGCTCGCGGAGATTTTCGGGGCTGGCAAGCCGCGGCTCCTGAGAAAGGATGACGGCACCCCCCATGTCTGGCTGCCCCTTGTTCATGAAGGGGGAGAGGGGCGGCAGCTCTGGCTCGTGCAGTCCGTGGATCGAAGCTCCATGGAGCTCTGGCTGTGGAATTTCCGGTGGAGTATTGCCCTGATTGTTTTTTCCCTTGGCCTGACTGTCGCCGGAATCGCCTATTTTCTGGCCCGCCTTGCCGAGGAAGGCAAGGCCCAGCTTCTTGCCGCCCTGAAGATGATCGTGCAGGAGGAAGGCATTCCTCGTCCCTCCTGGCGCTGGCCGGTTGAAATTGCCCAGCTTGGCCATGAGCTGAGCGTCCTGGCCGAAGCGCATCTTGCCGGCTCGAAGGCACGCAAGGACGCGGAAGAGCAGCTGCGGCAGGAAAAAGAGCACATGCGCGTTACCCTGCGTTCCATTGGCGATGCGGTGATCACCACCGATATGGAAGGGGTGGTGACCAGCATGAATCCGGTGGCCGCGCAGCTGACGGGCTGGGGCGAGGCGGAAGCGGTGGGGCGGGCCTTGCGGGAGGTCTTCGTCATCTGCAATGCCAGCACCAGGGATGCCTGCGAAAATCCTGTCTCTCTGGTGTTGCGGGAAGGGGAGATTTCCGGCCTGCCGGAGAACACCCTGCTTCTGGCCAGGGACGGCCGGGAGTATCATATCGCGGACAGCGCCGCTCCGATCCGGCGCGACGATGGCCGGATTGCCGGGGTGGTCCTGGTTTTTCGCGATGTGAGCGAAGAGTATCACCGCGAGCAGGAGCTCGCCCTGGAGCTGAAGATCAGGAAGGCACTGGCCAATCTCTCCGGCGAGGTGATCGCCAGTTCTTACGACATCGCCGCCATTGCCGGCAAGATTCTGGAAAAGGCCCAGGAATTGACCGGCAGCATGCACGGCTATGTGGGTTCTGTCGACCCGAAGAGCGGCAGCCTGGTCTGCCACGCCTTCACCCCGATGCTGGAAGCTTCCTGCCAGGTGCATGAGGATGCCCGCCGCATGGAGTTCGCACCGGGCGCGGATGGCTCCTATCCAGGCCTGTGGGGCTCCGGACTCAACGAGGGCGAGGCCTTTTTCTGCAATAAGCCCGCGGAACATCCAGCCTCCGGCGGCTGCCCACCCGGCCATATCCGGGTGGAACGCTTTCTTTCCATGCCGGTCAGGCTTGGCGGGCAGCTGGTGGGGCAAATCGCTCTGGCCAACCCTCCGCGGGATTATGGGGAAGAGGACCTTGGCATCGTCGAGCGGCTGGCCGGTTATTTCGCCCAGGTGGTGAACGTTTCGCGGGCCACGGCCGAGCGCGATAAGCTGGTGGCCGAGCTGCGGCAGGCCCAGAAGATGGAAGCGGTGGGCACCCTGGCCGGCGGGGTGGCCCATGATTTCAACAATATGCTCACGCCCATCCTCGGCTATACGGAGCTGGCCATGCTGCAGCTGCCGCAGGGGGACAAGCTGCGCGATAATTTCGCCGAGGTGCTGAAAGCCGCCCATCGGGCCAAGGCGCTGGTGCAGCAGATTCTCACCTTCAGCCGGCAGAAGGGCCACGAGCTCGCCTGTGTGGAGCTCTCTCCGGCATTGAAGGAATGCCTGAAGATGCTCCGCGCCTCTCTCCCCACCACCATCGAGATCAGGGAACGGATCTGCAGCGACTGTGGACGGGTCATGGCGGATCTGACCCAGATGCAGCAGGTGCTCATCAATCTCTGCACCAATGCAGCCCATGCTCTGGAGGGGAATGGCGGCTTCATTGAGGTGGCGCTCGAGGAGCTGACCCTTGTGCAGGCAGATTCCGTGGCCCACAACAACCTGCGGCCCGGCAAATATCTCCGCCTGCTGGTCAGCGACAATGGCTGCGGGATGGAGCGGGCCATCCAGGAACGCATTTTCGAGCCCTATTTCACCACCAAGGAGCAGGGCAAGGGAACCGGCCTTGGGCTTGCCCTGGTGCATGGCATCGTCAAAAGCCACAACGGTGTCATCTCTGTTTACAGTGAGCCGGGCCAGGGAAGCACCTTCAAAATCTATTTTCCGGTCTGTTGCGAAGCCGAGGGGGAAGAGCCCGCCACACTGCTCAGGCCTTCCCTGCCCAAGGGGAAAGAGCGGCTTCTTCTGGTGGACGACGAGGAGCAGGTTCTGGGGATGCTACGGGAGATGACGGAGTTTCTGGGCTACAAAGTTACCTGCTTCACCGACAGCCGAGATGCCTGGGAGGCATTTGCCCGGGAGCCCGGACTTTTTGATCTGGTCATCACCGACCAGACCATGCCGGGCCTGACTGGCGATGGATTGGCGGCAAAGATTCTGCAGCTACGGCCGCGCTGTCCGATTATCCTCTGTACCGGCTTCAGTGAGGTGGTGAGCGAGGAGAAGGCCAGGGAGCTCGGGGTGCGGGAATATCTGCTCAAGCCGGTGGTGGTCACGGATCTGGCCCAGGCCCTGCGCAGGGCCTTGAACGGGAAAAACGGAGGGGCGGCATGAAAACGGGGGGGCGTGCAGGGTGAAGGTTGTTACCGCCGAAGAGATGCGGCGCTGCGAGGCGGCAGCCGTCGTGGAGCATGGCATTCCAGCCCTTCTTCTCATGGAGAACGCGGGGCGCGGCACGGTGGAGGCGATGCGGCTCCATTTCGGATCCCTTGCCGGCCGGAAGGTGGTGGTGTGCACCGGCCCTGGCAACAACGGCGGCGACGGCCTGGTGGTTGCCCGTCATCTTCTGGAAGAGGGGGCCCAGCCCCAGGTGGTGAGTCTGGTTCCCCTGGCGGGACTGAAGGGGGATGCCGCCGCCAACCGCGACCGGTTGCAGGTGCTGCCCATCCCCATGCAGGTCTGTCAATCCCCGGAGGATCTTCCCTGGCTGGAACGGCTGGTGGCAGACAGCGATCTGGTGGTGGATGCCATCCTGGGCACCGGCCTGGGCAGGGAGGTGAGCGGATTTTTTGCCGAGGTGATCCGTCTGGTCAACGAGGGCAGCGCCCCGGTGGTGGCGGTGGATATCCCCTCCGGGCTCGACAGCGATACCGGCCTTCCCCGGCCTCTCTGCGTGCGGGCGCGCTTGACCTGCGTCTGCGGCCTGGTCAAGCTGGGCCTGCTGCAGCCGCCTGGACGGGATTATGCCGGCGAGCTTGCTGTTGTCGATATCGGTCTGCCGCCGGAGGCCGTGGCTCGGGCCGGGATAGCCCTGGAGCTTCTTGACGCCGCTGCCGTGCGTTCCTGGCTGCCCGTCCGCGCAAGCGCCGCCCACAAGGGAACTTTCGGCCACCTTCTGGTGGTGGCCGGCTCCGAGGGCAAGGCCGGGGCGGCCAAGCTCTGCGCCCTGGGCGCCCTCCGTTCCGGAGTCGGCCTGGTGACTCTTGCCCTGCCCCAAGGGCTCAACGCCATTCTCCAGGCGGGGGTGCCCGAGGCCATGACCCTGCCCCTGCCCTTTTCCCGGCGCACTTTTTCCGATGCGGATCATGAGGCGCTCTCGGCCGCAAGCGAAGGCAAGAAGGCCCTGGCCTTGGGGCCCGGGTTGGGGCAGGCAGAGGAGACCGGCCGTCTGGTGGCGAAGATCTATGGCGAGTATGCCTTGCCCATGGTGGTCGATGCCGACGCCTTGAACCTGCTTGCCGGCACGCCGGCCCTGACCGTGGCGCCGCCCGCGCCGCGCATCCTTACTCCGCATCCCGGCGAGATGGCCAGGCTGACGGGCCTTTCGGTCAGGGAGGTGCAGGCGGAGCGCCTTGCTGTTGCGGCGGAGTTTGCCAGGAGGCAGCAGGTCTATCTGATCCTCAAGGGAGCCGCCACGGTGGTTGCCGCGCCCGACGGGAGGCTGGCCATCAACCCCACCGGCAACCCCGGCATGGCGGCAGGTGGCATGGGAGACGTGCTCACCGGACTTCTCGCCGGGCTCCTTGCCCAGGGGGTTGCTCCCTGGGAGGCGTGTTGCCTGGCGGTCCATGTGCATGGTCGGGCCGCCGACCGCCTGGCGCGGGCTGGGATGCCCTTCGGGTTCCTGGCCAGCGAGGTGGCGGCGGAAATACCCGCCGCCTTTCAGGATCTGCTTGCCTCCCATTGAGGCGCGTGGGAAAATGGGTCAGGCGCTGTTTTGGGGGCGGAGTTGGTGGGCAGCGAAAAACGTTGCCGCTCTTCCCCGCGGCGGTGGTGAATGGGAGGAAAAAATGCTGCTTGCCAAAGACATCATGGCGAAAAAGCTCGTGACCGTGCCGCCGGAACTGCCGGTGGAGAGTCTGGCCGGAATTCTCTGGGAGAATCGAATCAACGGCGCCCCTGTGGTGGCCAAGGATGGAAGCTTGTTCGGGGTGGTGACCGAAAGCGATTTGGTTGACCAGACCAAGCGTTTTCATATTCCCACGGTCATTTCCATCCTCGACTCGGTGATCTTCCTGGATCGGGCCAAGAAGGTGGAAAAGGAGATCAGCAAGATGACCGGTTCCACGGTGCGGGATATCTGTTCGCAAAAGCCCATCACCATCCAGGAGGATACCCCGCTGGACGAGATTGCCACCATCATGGCCGAGAAGAATGTCCACACCCTGCCTGTGCTGAAGGATGGCGTCCTGGTGGGCGTGGTAGGCAAGGCCGACATCATCCGCACCCTGGCCAGGCAGGCCTAGAAGGGAAGAGGGGGGGAGGGGAAGAAGGATGGCGATCTGGCCTCCGTGACCAGAGTCCCTTCTGTTTCTACCCCTCTGCTCTGACATCCACCCGCACCAGTCCCCGTACCGAATTGCCCACATAGACCGCTTCCGCCCCGCGAAGATCCTCTCTGGTAAGCGTCCTTTCCTCGATGGGCAGGGGTGGGTGCTTGAAGAGGTGCCTGCGCAACACCCCGTTCAGCAGGCCGCTGTCGATGGGCGGCGTGAGGAGACGGCCATTTGTTTCCACGAACAGGTTGCTGATGCTTCCCTCGGTGACCTCCCCCCTGGTATTGGTGAAGAGCACCTCGTAATAGCCTTGTTCTGTCGCAAGCTGCCGTTCCCGGTCGTAGAGTTCGCGCAGGGTGGTCTTGTGGTAGAGAAAAGGAGAGGCCGGGTCTGTCTGCCGCCCGGAAAAGCGGACCCGCGGGAGTTCGCCCCTGGGGAGCCGGGGAGCGCCGAGACGGAACTGGCCAGGAGCGGCGCACTCGCTGGCGGCCAGGTGGAGTTCGCCATCCTTTGCCAGGGTGAGTCGGACCCGCATCGGTGTTTTTGCAAAGCGCGAGGCAGCCTCTTCCAGGCGGGCGAGAACCGCTGCCGGGTCGCAGGGAAAGAGCAGATGGCGCGCCGACTCCTGGAGCCGCTCGAGATGCTCCGCCAACAACCAGAAGCCGGCAGTCGGGAGCCAGAGGATCGTTTCGATGAGTTGGAAGGGCGGGGTGGGAGCGCTCAAGAAGCTGCCCTTGAGCAGGCATTCCTGCCACTCCTGCCCGGGGTCCGAGTCGTAAACCACCCCGGAGCCAACGCCCATCTCTCCCCTGTGGCCATTCAGCAGCAGAGTTCGGATCGGGACGTTGAAGGCCGTTTCCCCGGAAGGGGCGATGAAACCAATGGCGCCGGTGTAGACCCCACGCGGTTCTGGCTCCAGTTCCCTGATGATTTCCATGGTACGGATCTTTGGCGCGCCGGTGACCGAGCCACAGGGAAAGAGGGCCTTGAAGAGGGCGGCAAGGGAGGAGGCGGGCGGCAGCCGGCCTTCGATGGTCGAGGTCATCTGGTGCAGGGTTTCGTAGGGCTCGACATCGAAGAGCGAGGTGACGCGCACCGAGCCGGGGGCGCAGATGCGGCCGAGATCATTGCGCAGCAGATCAACGATCATCACATTTTCGCTGCGGTTCTTGGTGTCGTGGCGCAGAAAGTCGGCCAGGGCAAGATCCTCGGCAGGATGGCGCCCCCTTTTCATGGTGCCTTTCATGGGCCGCACCAGGCAGCGGAGCTCTCTTTTCTTGAAGAAGAGCTCGGGGGAAAAGGACATGATCCGCTGTTCGCCCCTGCGGAGCAGCGCGCCGAAAGAGACGCTCTGGTTGCGGCGCAGGGCGGCGTAGAGCGCTTCCGGCTCCCCGGCCAGCTCGAAAAGAAGCTTGAAGGTATAGTTGACCTGGTAGGTGTCGCCGGCCTCGATGTATTGCTTGATGCGGTCGATGGCGGAAAAATAGTCGCTCTCTGTGATGTTTTCCCGCAGATTCAGGATGGCATGGTCGCTATGCTTTCCCGGGCGGGCAGGGCAAGGCCAGGGGCCGGCGCCGCTCCATGCGCCGGTCTGGTGGTCATGGATATGGGGAGGGGCGAACACGCCCAGGCAGGCCAGCGGCAAGCCGCTTTTCCTGGGACGGAGTCTTCTCAGGCCCGGTTCAAGCAGATAGCCGAATTCATAGGAAAACCAGCCTGCGAGAAAAAGGCCCTTTGCGAGAAATTTCTCGGCCTGGCCGAAGAAAGAGTCCGGGTCGTCGTCGTCGCCGCAGCAAAGCCAGGAGCGGGGGGCTCGGAAGAGCAGGGAGCGGTGTTCCTCCTCGTTTATCCTGCTTGTCTCCAGGAAAACATACTCATCCTCTTCCGCCAGCAGGGCAAGGAGTTCACTCAGGGTATTTTCGCTTAAGGGCAAAGGCATAGGGCGGCCGAAGGTTTTTGTGGGGGTGTTTGCGCGGACAAGGGTCTGCGGAACTTGTATCCTTTACCGGCTTGCCCCTGCTTAAGCAAGGCAAAAAAAGGATGGGTGTGCCCCCTTCCGTTAGCGATTTTTCTCAGGGCCATGCGCACTTCATCTTGCGGGAAGGAGGGGAATATTTTATAAAATACGACGATGTGCAGTCAGTGGACGCCAATTGCTCTTTCCAGAGCTTTGCAGCTTAATTTTTTCAGGAGGATTCGCAAATATGTTGATTAGAGATTGGATGGCAAAAGATGTTCTGACCGTGGACGAGAACACCTCGTTGATGCGTGCCACCCGGATCATGAAGGAGAACAGCATCCGTCGCCTGCCCGTGGTTTCCCATGGCAAGCTGATCGGTATCGTGACCGATCGCGACGTCAAGGATGCCTCGCCCTCCAAAACAACCTCGCTGGACATTCACGAGCTTTACTATCTGCTCTCCGAGATGAAGGTCAAGGATGTCATGACCGCCAATCCCCTGACCTTGAACGCTGACGAGACCCTGGAAAAAGCCGCTCTGGTCATGCTGGAGGGAAAGATCTCGGGCCTGCCGGTGGTGGACGCCGCCGGTCATCTGGTCGGTCTGGTCAGTGAGACCGATGTGCTGCGTGGTTTTATCCACAGCACCGGCATCAAGGATGGGGCCATCCAGTTTGTTCTCGATCTTCCCGATGCCCCGGGCTCGGTGACCAAGGTGATCGAGAGCCTTCGCCAGTACAACACCCGGGTGATCAGCATCCTCACCTCCTTTGAAGATGCGCCCGAGGGCAAGAAACGGGTGGCTATCCGCGTTACCGTTGACGATGAGGCCATGGGCGAGGAAATGACCAAAAACCTGAAAGAATCCTTTACCGTTGTCTATTGCGGCAAGGATGAGCTGAAGAACCTGCCCCGCAAGCGGACCACTGCCTGAGCTGTTTCGCAAAAGGCGCATTTTGAGCCCTGCCCCGGATTCTCCGGCTGGCGGGGCTTTTTTATGGCAAACCGCTCTCTTCCTGCAGCACCTCCATCTCCGGCTCCACGCCCAGCCCGCTCTCCTCACCTTCTTCCCGCATGTCCAGCTGCTCCTCGCTGCCAGGGTTCGCGGCCCCGCTGACTTCGGTCAGGGGCAGATTATCTTCGGTAAAGGCCTCCAGGGATATGTTTTCTCCCTGCATGGCGGGGGAGCGAAGGCCGGTGCGATTGTCGATGGGCAGGATCACTATGCCGGAAGGGATTTTGAAGCCCTCGGTCACGGGAGAGAGCCGGGTCGCCTGCTTCATGAAATCCAGCCAGATCGGCGCCGCGGCCTTGCCGCCGGTTTCCATCGCACCCAAGGGGATATTCTGATCGTGACCCACCCAGACACAGGCGACAAGATCCGGGGTGTAACCGATGAACCAGGCATCCATGTTCTGATCGGTGGTGCCGGTTTTTCCGGCTGCGGGCGCCCCGAGCTCGCGAACCACTTTTCCGGTCCCCTCGTCGACAACGCCTTCGAGCAATCTGGTTATCTGGGCGGCGGTCCGCGGGTCCATGGACTCCCGGAACTTCGGTGAGTGCTCTTCAAGCACCCTGCCACTGCTGTCGACGATTTTTTCAATGAAGATCGGGGTCGGCAGCTTGCCCGCATTGGCAAAGGCACTGTAGGCGCGGGTCAGCTCCAGCACCGAAACGCCGGAAGAGCCAAGGGCCAGGGAGAGATTCTTGCCGAGGGGGGAAGAGATTCCGAGCCGCTTCGCCAGGTCGATGGCGCTGGGGACGCCGATTTTCTGCAGGATTTTGATGGTGACAATGTTGCGGGAGTGGACCAGGGCGTTGCGGAAGGAGGTGGGGCCGGAGAAGGTGTTGTCGAAGTTTTTCGGCTCCCAGAGTTCCCTGGGATTGGCGCCCCGCAGCTGCAGCGGCTCATCGACGATCATGGTGGCCGGGGTCATGCCCTTTTCAAGGGCAGCGGCATAGATGATGGGCTTGAAGGCGGAGCCGGGCTGACGGCGGGCCTGGGTCGCCCGGTTGAACTGGCTTCTGCCAAAATCAGTGCCGCCGACCAGGGCCTTTACCTTGCCGTTTTTCACTTCCATGGCCACCAGAGCTGCCTGGGGCAGGGAGGCGGAGTGGGAGGAAGATTTCTGCCGGATCGCCCATTTGGCCGTGCCTCGTTTTATCGCCATGACCGCGGCCTTCTGCAAGTTCTGGTCGAGGGCGGTGTGGATGCGCAGCCCGCCGGTGAGGAGCATTTCGCTCCCATAGGTGCTTTCCACCTGGCTGCGCACCTGTTGCAGGTAGTAGCTGTTTCCCTCGGGAAATTCCTGGTCCGCGGCCCAGGTGAGGGTCTCCTCGAAGGCATTCCTGGCCTGGGTAGGGGTGATGAAACCCTCCTCCGTCATGCGGTTCAGGGTGTATGCCTGCCGGCGTTTCGCCAGCTTGAAGTGCCGGAAGGGTGAGTAGCGGCTGGGGGCCTGCGGCAGGCCGGCAAGAAGGGCCATTTCGGCCAGAGTCAGCTCCCGGGCGTGCTTGCCGAAATAGACCTGCGCGGCCGCTTCGACCCCATAGGCGCCGCTGCCCAGGTAGATCTGGTTGAGATAGATGTGGAGTATTTCATCCTTGCTCAGGGCCTTGTCGATTCGGTAGGCGAGAATTGCTTCCTTGATTTTGCGGCTATAGGTTTTTTCCGGGCTCAGAAGCAGGGCCCTGGCCACCTGCTGGGTGATGGTGCTTCCGCCCTGGCCGCGTTCGCCGGAGCGGAGGTTGTGGATGAGGGCACGGATGACCGACCAGGCGTCAACGCCGCCGTGTTGGTAAAAGCGGGCGTCTTCTGCTGCCACGAAGGCCTTGGCCAGGAGTGGTGGCAGATCGGCGAGCGGGACCACGGTGCGATTCTGTCTCGAGATGCGCGCCACGGGTTGGCCGGTGGCATCATATATATAGGATGCCGTGGCTGGCTTGTAATAGGCGAGGGAGCTGATCGCCGGGATATTGAGGGAGATGTAGAAATAGAGCGCGCCGGCAATGCAAAAGGTGAGGAGCATGCCAACGGTCAGAAGAATGGCCATGAGCTGGATATGGTTCCAGGTTCTGGGGGGGGCGGGACGGGGAGGCGTGGTCGGTGGTGACTGCTTGCGGGCAGGCTTGGCTGGGGACACGGGAACCCTTCATTCAGTGGCGCGCTGGTTGGGGGAATGGTTGAAAATTTCTGTAATGATACCGGGTGGGGTTGGTCAGGTCACCACATTTTTTTGCGAGAGGGGGCAAGGGAACGGGCTGAGGGAGGGGAGAGGAGGACAAAGAATCCCGGGCCGCCACCCGGGATTCTTTGCTGGAGTGAAGGGAGTTGCAATGAGAGAACCGTTTGGCAACGGAAAGACAGAAGGTCGTTTGTCTGCGTTCTCATTCGGCCCAGAAAGCCGTTTGGTCCCTTTTGATTTTTTGTATAAAGCAAATTTCATGCCAGTTTCGTTTTTTTTTCTGCAATTGTGCAGTGTTTATTTTTTTTAGTCTTTTATTTCAGTATGTTGTCTTTTGTTTCTTTTCGTGGCCTGACAGAGGGGCTCCTGGTTGTTGCCGGATATAATTGGATATGTATGACGTGTTTTGATTCCACTTGCTGGGTGTGTTCCGATCATTTTTAGCCATGCTGTTAAGTTTGTACTGTTCGCTTTGGGCAGACCTGGGAGTGTTTTGCGCGGGGGATAGGGAGAAAAGCTCTGGAATGATTGAGGTTTTTTTATTTATTATCTGTTTGTTTTTTATGGTTTTTTCTGTTTTAATCCCTTCCGGCTGTGACCTCGTCGTTGCTGGTAATGGCATTTTTTTGTTTCTGAGTGCTTTCGGTTTGGGATTAAGTTGATTTTAAAGTGTTTCAAAAGTGGGAATATATAAAGAATAAAAACTTGACAATGGTATTTTCCTCTTTTAATTTGAAGTTAGATGCAATAGGTAGGCGGGGCGCCTGGCTGACCCCGAATCATTTTTGAAAAACTCAACTGAGAAAGGAGGGCGCAGGGGAGAAATGCATGTACGGTAAATCGAGGAAGGGATACGTTCGGGACCGCCATTCCGTCCGTGTCTACGATGAACCAAAAGCCTGGAAGATCAGGTTGTTTGATTGAGGAGAAAAAAGATGGAAGGTCTACTGTTTTTATTGTGTTGGATCGGGTGTTCGGCACTCCATACCTTATTTGATCTCAAAATCAAACCGCTGATCCAGGCCAATGAGGAAACGTTGCCCTGAAAACCTCTTAGGAGGGTAACGAGTAAGGTTTTCGTCATTCTGGATCGCAAGAGATCAAATATCAAAAGGAGTGTTTTCCCATGAATAATTTTCTCGCAAATGTCTTGCCCCAGGAGGGTGGGCTCGAGGCGGCCCCTTCCCGTTCCTACAACGCCACCATTGCCATTGGGGGCTTTCTGGCCGCCCTTGGCTTGGCCGCTGGAATCCATGCCCTCTATATAGGGCATGAACATGCCTACGGAGTTACCCGCGAAGTGCCGTGGGGGTTGTTGATAGCCGCCTACGTCTTCTTTGTCGTCACCTCAACCGGTTTGTGTCTGGTTTCCTCCATCGGCCATGTTTTTGGCATGGACGCCTTCAAACCCATAGCCAAGCGTTCCGTCTTCATGGCTATCATGACCATCATCGCCGGCTTTTTCGTGATCGGCTTCGAGATCGAAAACCCCTGGCGGATGCCCATCTACAACATGCTTTCCCCCAATCTTACCTCCAACATCTGGTGGATGGGGACCCTGTACGGCGCCTATCTTTTCTTCATGCTCATCGAGTTTGCCCTGCTGCAGATGGAGAAGCACAAGGTTGCCGGCATGTTCGGCCTGATGGGCGTTGTCGCCGGTATCGCCGCGCACAGCAACCTCGGCGCGGTTTTCGGCCTCCTGAGCGGCCGGGAATTCTGGCATGGCCCCTACATGCCCATCTACTTCATCACCTCGGCCATGATGTCCGGCTGTGCGGCGGTGATCTTTTTCCACTGGCTGGCCTATCGCGCCAATGGCTGGAAGATGAGCCAGCAGCTGGAGAATTCCCTGCAGGCGACGGCCAAGCTCGGCGCCACCCTCATTGCCGTCATCATGTTCTTCACCACCTGGAAGATGATCTCCGGCATCAGCGGTCAGCCGCCAGGAAAGTACGAGGCCATGATGGCTCTGGTGAGCGGCCCCTATGCCGTCAATTTCTGGCTCGGCGAGGTCATGCTGGGCATGGTGATCCCCTTTGTGATGATCCTGGCCGCCAGGGCAAAGAACATGCCCATTCTCTTCTGGGCCTCTGTTTCCAGCGTGATCGGCATCTTCTTCATGCGTTACGATCTGGTCATCGTCGGGCAGATCATCCCCCATTTCCATGGGCTTGGCGTGAGTGAGCTTCCCGAGTTCTTCCCTTATGCCCCGACCCTCCACGAGGTGGTCATCACCGCCGGGGCCATTGGTCTCTGCGTGATGGGATTCTTCATGGGTGAGCGGCTTTTCAAGGGCCATCTTTCCGAGGATCACTAAAACGTTCTGCCCAAAGGAGAAAAGGATCATGGTGGCCAAGAAAAAGACGGCCATCCAGCCTTTGCGGCCTGATTTGCCGATATACCCCATAGGGGTGGCAGCAAAGCTGTTGGATGTTCATCCGAGGACACTTCGTATCTACGAAGCAGAAGGACTGATTCATCCCCAACAAAAGGGATCCCGAAGGCTCTATTCCCTGAATGACATCAAGCAGGTTTCGTGTCTGCGTTCCATGATTCACGATCAGGGAATCAGCATCCCGGGGCTGAAAAGGTTGTTGGCGCTCGCTCCCTGCTGGGAGATTGCCGAATGTCCGGCCGAGGTCCATGAAACCTGTGGATCCCGCATCGACAACGCCGTGGCGCGTTCGTTGCGGGTGGCTGGAGATGAGGAAGCCGAAAAAAAAGCCAAGGCGGCCGACCGTGCCAAGAAAGGGGTCGGTTCTGGCCGCAAAAAACAGGTCGGGCGCAGCTGATACTTTTGGTTGGCAATGAGTGAACAAAAAAGGCCGGAGGGGTTTCCCTTCCGGCCTTTTGCTTGGTTCTTCCCGTTTGCTCACGCCTCAGTCCATTTCCTCGTCATAAGGACTTTTGAGCCCGTAGCGCTGGATCTTGCGGCGTAGGGTATCTTTCGAAATCTTCAGCTCCCGGCAGGTCGCCATCCTTCGCCAGTGGTTGCGCTCCAGGGACTGAAAGATCGCCTGCTTTTCGATCTCTTCCAGGGGGAGCGGTTTGTGCATGGGAATCCCTCCGGGCTGGCGGCTCTCGTTTTCCTTGGGGGAAAAGGGCTCCGGCAGGTGCTCTGGCTGGATGAACCCCCCGTGGCAGAGAATGAATGCGTACTCGATGATGTTTTCGAGTTCGCGGATGTTGCCAGGAAAGGTGTAGCGCATCAGGATGCTCAGGGCGGCATCCGAGACGCCGACAATGTCTTTGCCCTGCTGGGCGCTGAACTGCCGGGTGAAATGCTCGGCGAGCATGGGGATATCCTCCATGCGTTCCCGCAGGGGCGGCAGGTTGATCTTGACGACATTGAGGCGGTAGAAGAGGTCTTCCCGGAAATTTCCTTCCTGAACCAGAGTGTGCAGGTCGCGATTGGTGGCGGCGATGATCCGCACGTCCGCCTTCACCGGCTTGTTGGAGCCCAGGGGCTCGTAGACCTTCTCCTGCAGGACCCGCAGGAGCTTGACCTGCAGGGAGGCGGGGATGTCGCCGATTTCGTCCAGAAAGAGGGTGCCTTTGTCGGCCGTGGCAAAGCGGCCCGGTCGGTCGTGTTTGGCGTCGGTGAAGGCGCCTGCCTTGTAGCCGAAGAGTTCGGATTCGAGGAGGGTCTCCGGCAGGGCTCCGCAGTTGACCGCCACAAAGGGGCCCTTGTTGCGCTGGCTGGAGTTGTGGATGGCCCTGGCCACGAGTTCCTTGCCGGTACCCGACTCGCCAAGAACCAGGACGTTGCTTTCGCTGTGGGCGATCTCCGGCAGGATGTTGAAGATGCGCTGCATGGAGGCGCTCTTGCTGATGATCTCGCCAAAGGTGTAGCGCCGGGTGAGTTGCTTGCGCAGTTCCGTGACCACGCTGAGGTCGCGGAAGGTTTCCACCCCGCCGATGACATTGCCCTCGTGGTCGAGAAGCGGGGCGGCGCTGATGCTGATGGGGACTTGCTTGCCCTCGACATCGCGAATGAAGATGGAGCGGTTGGCCACCGGTCTGCCGCTGTAGAGGCTTTGGGCAATGGCGCAATTTTCGCCGCAGATGCTCGAGTGAAAAACATCGCTGCACGATTTGCCGATGGCGTCTTCCCGTTTCCAGCCGGTAATCGCTTCCGCCCCCCGGTTGAAGGAGGTGATGCGCCAGTTGCGGTCCACGGTGAAGACGCCGTCGGCGATGCTTTCCAGGACCAGATCCTTGGTCATGACCGAAGTGAGGTCCCGGAAGGTCTCCACCCCGCCGATCACGTCGCCGTCCGGGTCCGTGAGAGGGGAGGCGCTGATGCTGATGGGGATGGTGTTGCCGTCCTTGCCCTTGATGAAGATGGAGCGGTTGCCGATGGGATTGCCGCTTTCAACGCTCTGCGCGAGGATGCAGGTGTCGCCGCAGATGCTGGAATGGAAAATCGTGTTGCAGGGCGAACCGAGGACCTCTTCGCGTTTCCATCCGGTGATTTGTTCCGCCGCCCGGTTGAAGGAGGTAAGGTGCCAGTTTCGGTCGACGGTGAAGACGCCGTCGGCAATGCTGTCCAGGATCAGGTCATGCTGCATGCTCGAGGTGACATCACGGAAGGTTTCCACTCCGCCGATTACCTCTCCTTCCGGGTCGACCAGGGGGGAGGCGCTGATGCTGATGGGGATGGCGCGACCGTTTTTGCCCCGGATGTAAATGGAGCGGTTGACGATGGATTTCCCTTCCCGGACGCTCTGGGCCAGGATGCAGGCGGAGCCGCAGATGTTCGAGTGGAAGATTTCGTGGCAAGGGCTTCCCACCACCTCCTGGGAGCTCCAGCCGGTAATGAGTTCTGCCGCCCGGTTGAAGGAGGTGATACGGAAGTGCCTGTCCACGGTGAAGACGCCGTCGGCGATGCTGTTCAAAACCAGGGAGTAGTTCTGACCGGGGTCTGAGGCATCGCGTATGGCGATGATGGCCCCGGAAAGCTTTCCGGTTTCGTCCGGGATGGGGATTGCCGTTACCAGAACGATGGCGGATTCGTCACCCTCCGGCTTTCTCATCACCACGCTGAAGTTGTGCATGGCCCGACCAGAAGCGAGGGGGCCGTAGAGGCTGCACAGCCCGTCCAGGCGATGGCTGTCGGAAAAGACGTCGCGACAGCTTTTGCCGATGAGATCGCCGCCGGCAATCCCCAGCAGTTTTACGGCGGCACTGTTGAAGGCGGTTATCTGCCAGGATCCGTTTACGGTGAAAACTGCTTCCTGGACCGGTGGAGTTGGGGGTGTCGTTGTTTCTTCTGGTGTTTTCATGGCCTGTCTGCAGGGGAAGAGGGCATGGTTGCCCGGTCGTGGGTCGCTCTTGTTATTTCTTTTCAATAAATATAGCAGATAACGGAAGAAGGCGCTTGCGGAAAGGAGGCGGGTGGTGCGGCAAGGGAAAGGAAGGGGGGCGGCGGGAAGAGGAAATGAATCGGCCGGCGGGAAAGGGAAAAAATTGTCTTGACATGCGGGTTTGTCAAATTAGAATACCGTGAATTTATAGCTAGGCAATTAAGCGAATGGTTAATTGCCTAATTTCCTTCTGGAGTACCACGATTCCGGGAGGGTGGAAGAAGGTCGAGCACCCTTCTGAAATACAGTTGAGGAGACGAGAGGATGAAGATTGATGATCTGGAAAAACTCAAGAATGAGGGGGTGGAAAACCTTCCTTCTGAGGAGAGGCGCCGTTTTCTGCGTTTTGGTCTGGCTGTAACCGGGGTTTTTGTCGGTGGTTCTGTTCTGTCTTTGACCTCCGCACGTGACGCGCAGAGTTCCATGGGGCCAGTGCCTGCGGCGGGGAAATTCCCCTACACGCCACACTATACCATGGTGATTCGGCAGAATCGCTGCATCGACTGCGAGCGTTGCATGGAGGCCTGTGTTTCCACCAACAATGTTCCTTCCTATGGTTACCGCACCAGAATTCTGGAGCAGGAGAGGACGATTGCCCGTGGCGAGAAGGAACGTGTGTTCATGCCCGTGCTCTGCAATCACTGCAACCGTCCGCCTTGCGTACGGGTGTGCCCCACCACCGCAACCTATAAGGATAAGACCAACGGCATCGTCATGATGGATTACAAGCGCTGTATCGGTTGTAAAACCTGCATGGCTGCCTGTCCCTACAATGCACGTTACTTCAAGGAAGAGAATCGCGCGGTGGACAAATGCAACTTCTGCGTCGATACCCGCCTTGCCAAGGGTGAAAAGCAGACAGCCTGCGCCGCCGCCTGTCCGGCCGGAGTCCGTGTTTTCGGAGATCTCACCGATTATGACAGCGAGGCCTACAAGTTGATCCACAGGCCTGAGCAGGTGGTCTGGGTGCTGCGGCCTGAAACCGGCGCCCTGCCCAACGTGTTCTACATGAACGACTAATTTCATCAGTAGAGAGGATGACAATGAAGCGCAATTCCAAGAGCGTAGCAAATATATTGACCCTGCTTGCGGCTGCAGGACTCCTTGTTTTCTCCAGCCTTTCAATCGCTGAGGAAGCGTACGACGAGGACACCTATGGCCCGAAGGCGCCCATCGTTTGGGCAAAGCCGGTAAAAGGCGTGGTTTTTTACCACAAGACCCACACCATGGACGCGGGGCTTGACTGCGACAGCTGCCACAATGGCGAGATGTTTGAAATGGCCGCCGGCACTGCCGAGGAGAACGAGGATTTCACCATGGATTCTCTCTATAAAGGCAAGTATTGCGGGGCCTGTCATGACGGCTCGATGGCATTTGCCTCCAACACCCGCTGCACCACATGCCATGTCGGCGTGAAAGGCTACAATCGCCTGACCGGCGCGGCTCCTCAAGGGGAGGCCGCAGGCGGTCATTGATGGCAGTCTGATCCTGCGCGCTCAGGCCGCACCTCGATTGCCCTGTCGAGGGTGATTATTTGAAGCGGAAATCCTGCTGAAGGATTTCCGCTTTTTTTTGTCCTGAGTGGTTTCCCAGTTTGGCTATGGTATTGTCAAATAAAAGGGTATCCGCAGCCTCTGTGCAACGCGACAGTGCGCTTCCCTCTCTTCCCTGTTCTTGCCGATCAGCTCCCGTCCATGATTTACTTCTTGAAATCTTTCGCTATTTTTGATGCTTATTTCGAATTCTCTCTTTTTCGGGGCGGCTGCTTCGGTCTGAGTCGCAGGAGATCTGCATCATGCTGCACAGTGCTTTTGGTGCTCATTGGGCGCATTTTTCTCCTGCCTTGGTCGTCTTGCTTTGTATAGTGCTGTTTTTGCGAATTATTTTTTTTATTCCCCTCTCTGGTTTCTTCTGGCGCCAAGACTTCAGCCTTCTGGGTTTTCTGCGAACCGCCTCTTTTATCCATATGTTTTTATGCGTTTTCTTTTCTTTTCTCGGTGAGTGGCGGCGTTGTCTGTTAATGGCTTATCTTGCGCCTGGTTCGGTTTTTCCTTGAACGCAAAATGCGCCAGTGTGTGTAAATAACCTGCAATGCGAGTAGTTCGTAATTTCTTGAATGTGAACGTGGTCATCTTTTTATCTCCCTGCAAATAGATGGTAAATGGAATCGGTCTCTTCGTGAGAGCGATTTTTTTTATTTGTGGCACATCCATTGCATAAGTGCCTGCCGACACCTGTTACAGAGCAAAAAAAACTAATTAAATTCAGGGAAACACTTTGAGGAAAGGAGGTGACCGGGAGAGAGAGTCGGGGAATTCTGGGAGGAAATACTCCTCAATCAAACGGGTGGCGGCCCGGAAAAACAGTAGGCCTTTCCCAGATTGGAACCATACAGCGCAATTGAACTGAATTTATTCTTTTTGCTTTATCAAATAACTCCCTGGCCGGGAGTGGAGTCTTCAAAAAAATATCAACAGCAATATCTACAAACCTTGGGAGGAAAAAATTATGTTGAACACGTTTTCTATCGCTGAGGTGGCTGAAGAGAAGGTTGCGACCCCAACCGTCACCAAAGCCACCATCCTTTGCGCGCTTCTTGCCGTGGTCGGTATTGGCGCAGGCCTTTACGCCCAGCTGGTCGGGCATGAGCATGCCTTCAACAACACCCGCGAGATGCCCTGGGGCATTCTGATTTCAAACTATGCCTATTTTGCCATTATCTCCACCGGCCTCTGTCTGCTGGCGGTCCTGAGCCATATCTTCGGCAGCAACCGCCTCACCCCGCTGGCCAACCGCATGGTCTACCTTTCCATTGCCGTCATTTTCGGCGGTTTCGCCATCATCGGCCTGGAGCTCGAAAATCCGCATCGCATGCTGCTTTATAACATGCTCTCGCCCAATCTTACCTCCAACATCTGGTGGATGGGTACCCTGTACAGCATGGCGGTCGGTTTCATGTTTGTCGAGTTCTACCTGATCCTTACCAAGAAGTACAGTCTGGCCGTCACCCTGGGCGTGCTTGGCGCCCTTGCCGAGCTTGCCGCCAACACCAATCTTGGTGCTGTTTTCGCCACCCTGGCTGCCCGCCCTTTCTGGTATGGCTCGCAGCTGCCCGTGTATTTCCTTGCCTCTGCGGTGATGACCGGTTCGGCGGCGATCATTCTTTTCACCAACTGGGCATACAAGATGCGCGGTGAGGAGATGGGCCAGACCACCAAGGAAGGGCTGCAGGGCGCTGGCAAGGTTATGTTCACCACCCTGGTGCTTCTGATGGTGGCCACTGCCTGGAAGTTCATCTCCGCCTTTGTCGGCGGCACCGAGGATGCCCGTCTTGCCGCGTTGAGCCTGCTGCAGGGGCCGCTGGCCACCAATTTCTGGGTATTCGAGACCGTGGTCGGCATGCTGGTGCCGGTGGGGATCATGGCCCTTTCCCGCATGAAGAGCATACAGGCCCTTTCCTCCGCCGCTGTGATGGTGCTGGTCGGTGCCTATTTCCAGCGCTATGACATCGTTGTTGCCGGCCAGATCGTGCCTGTCTACAACGGCTGGGACAATTTGCCGACCTACTTCTCCTACATCCCGTCCGCAGCGGAGTTCCTGGTTGCCTTGGGCGGCTTTGGCCTGGTCGGTGCGCTCTTTCTTCTCGGCGAGCGCTTCTTTGGCAAGGCCTTCCGTCACACTGCTCATCACTGAGTGATGGCAGAGGTTTGATGATATCAGACCCGCGGGCGGATGCCCTCTGCCCGCGGGTTTTCCCCAGCACGGAGAGAGAAAATGATACCTGACAACAAGGCAATTTTCACCATTGGAACCGCAGCGAAAATGCTTGAGGTGCATCCGCGAACCCTGCGGATCTACGAAAGGGAGAATCTCGTTCGTCCCCTCCGGAAAGGCCAGTGGCGCTACTACACCATGGACGACATCAAATGGATTCAGTGCCTGCGCGACATGATCCACGAGCATGGCATCAGCATCGCCGCCATCAAGAAGCTTCTTCAGTACACGCCCTGCTGGAACATTGCAGACTGTCCTTTTGAAAAGAGAAAGCAATGTACGGCCTTCATGGCCAGCGGCCTGGTACCCAGAAAAATCAATGTGGAAGAGCGGCCTGGTGCGGGCGATGTCGCCGCGTAAGGATTTTTTTTACTGGAACTCGCAACCGTGAGGAGATGAAAAATGAGCACCCGGACAGAACTGCTGGACAAAATTTCGATGAACGGCCTTCAGTATCCTCAGGCAACCCTCTCCGCAAGAAGGGCGCGGATATCGATAAAGCAGGTGGGCGAGGCGTGTTGGGGCGTGGCCACCTTTGCCCTGTTTCTCCTTCTCGGGCCTTTTTCCGCCATTGCCACCCTTTTCGGCCTCGCTTCCCTTGCCAGGCAGCAGCAGGGTGCCGGGCCGGAATCGCTTTGATCGTTGCGGCTTTCACCTCTCTGCTCCTGTGTCAAGGAAATGAGGGGGCGGCTCTCGATATGGGGGGATTTTTGGATTCCTGCGGGCAAGGGTGAGAGACCAGGAGGATGATTCTGGTTTTTCACTCTTGGTTGCAGGGTGTGTGTGGAACGAGAAATAAAAAAAGGCTGCTCAACCGAGCAGCCTTTTTTTATTGAGCAAAAAGAGTGTTGCTACAAATTACTTCTTGACGTGGCAGCCGTCACACTTGACCGGACCCTGGTTCTTGGCCTTGTGGCAGCCCTGGCACAGTGCATGGCCATTCTTCATGGTCCACTTCTTGTCGGCCGGGAAGTCGGCGCTCTTGTGGCAGACGTCGCATTCCATGTTGCCCTGGTGCTTGATGTGCGGGAAGATGGAGGGCTTCTTGGCTGCTTCGGTCTGCAGGGTGATTTCTGCCGGACCCTTGTCTTCGGCAAAGGAGCTGCCGGCTACGGCGAGGCCAAACACAAGAGCGAAAGCGGTGGAGCAGATAATGGTCTTTTTCATCTTCCTTCTCCTCAATATTGGTTTGTGATTTGGATCTCAATGAATCCATATTCAGTTACAAATGACGTTTTATATACACAAGGGCAATGGCTTGTCAAGCAGGAAGAATTTCAGCTTTCGGAAGTTTTTTGCGCGGCTCAGCTGCCACCGTAGCTGTGCAGGCCTGCGAGCAGATAGTTGACGCCATAATAGGTGAACATCACCGAGACAAAGCCGAAAATGGCAAACCAGGCAATGCGTTTTCCACCCCAGCCTCTGGTGAAACGGGCATGCAGGGCCGCGGCATAGACAAACCAGGTGATCAGCGACCAGGTTTCCTTGGGATCCCAGCTCCAGTAAGTCCCCCAAGCCGAGTTGGCCCAGACCGCGCCGGTGATGATGCCGGCAGAGAGCCAGAGAAAGCCGAAAACCAGAGTTTTGTGAATGATGTCATCTATCACCTTCAGGTCCGGCAGGCTGGCGATAAGGGCGCCCCCCGAGCCGGATTGCTCGCGCCAGTCTTTGATCAGGTACATGATGGCAAACCCAGAGGCTACGGCAAAGGCGGCGTAGCCGATGAAGCAGGTAACCACATGGGCGATGAGCCAGTTGCTCTGCAGGGCGGGAATGAGGGGCTTGATGTCCTGGTTTTTCAGGCCGGCGAGGCCCATGGCCATGGCGGCAAAGGGCATGGCAAAGGCCCCGAGGATCTTGTTTTTGTACTTCAGCTCTATGCCAAGGTAGAGTATGCCAATCGACCAGGCAAAAAAGACCAGCGATTCGTACATGTTGGAGAGCGGCGCGTAGCCGATGCCCATCTGGTGCGATTCGTACCAGCGCATGCCGATGCCGGCCGTATTGATGAGAAAGCCGGCCAGGGTCACCAGTGTGGCGGTGAGGCCAAGCTTTTTTGCCCGGAAAACAAAGATGGAAATGTAGAGCACTGCGGAAAGCAGGTAGGCAAAGGTCGTGATTCCGAGAAGTTGCGAGCTGTTCATGGTTGCTCCTCAAGCGTTTTGAAATACGTCGTTTTTTTCAAAGCGCTCGGTAAGCGCTGCAAAGTCCTTGTCAAACCCGATTTTGTTCTTGCTGCTTGCCCCGCAGAGCAGGATTCGAGAATTCCCTGCTTCCTCGGTAATATATACCCAAATGCGTCGGTGGGAAAGGAAGAAGGCGACATAAAGGCCTATGAGCATCAGGCTGCAACCGAAATAGACGACCCAGACCCCGGGATCCTTGGCAACCTGGAGGCCGGTGGCATAGAGCTGGCGGACGGTAATTTCGTACTCGGCGTCCTGACGGGAAAGGCTTTGCGTCGATTTGTCCTCCATCCACAAGGTGGCGGGATCCCCCTGGCCGTCGGAAAACCAGAATTTGACGTGGCTTACGTCGCCCATGCGGCTGCGCGCCTGCTGGTTGATGAGGCCGAACTCAATGTCCGTTCCGGCCCAGCTTATCTTCTTGCCGTAGGGAATCTGAAAGTCCTCGCTGGCGTTGCTGGTTTTGTTGGTGATGGTCACCCCGAAGCCCTGCATGGGCTGGTAGCTGGACTGGTAAAAGGTGATGCCCCGGTAGTCGAGCGGGTCGTTGACAATAATGGGCCTGGTCATGGGGGCGGCGAGGGCAGAATCCCGTACCGTGAGGACAGAACGATACTCCCTGGGTGTGTGGCCGTCGTCGTAATAGGTGACGCTGAACTGGTCGCAGGCGACGTTGAAGCCAAGCGGGATCGGTTTTTCGCTACCGTATTCATATACGGTGTCCGTGGAGGAGCCCTCGGGAATCATGACGCTCGCCTTGAAGCCTGCTGCGGAGCCGATGATGGCCCCGGCGAAAATAATGAGGATGCTCAGGTGTACGGCATAGACACCCAGTCTGCTCCAGGCCCCCTTTTGTGAAAAGAGGAGGGTGCCGTTTGTTTTTTCTTCCATCTGGCTGGGCCAACCCGCCTCCTTGAGTTGGGCGGCCACTCTCTGCGTCATTTCCTGCCGGGAGGCGCTGCCATGAAATATCTTTCGGGTCGGCATTTTTTCCAGGCGATCGATGGGGGTGTCCAGATTGTTCATCACCACCATCTGCCAGACATTGGGGAGACGTTCGATGGTACAGACGATGAGATTGATGCTGAAGAGGAGGAGGAGAGCGGTGAACCACCATGAATTGTACATGTCGGGGACGTCGAGCAGCTGAAAAAATTGTGCTGTTTTCGGCCCGAAGTTCTGAATGTAAAATTCCGGAGGGTTCTTTTGCGGGATAATGGTCCCGATGATGGAGGTGGTGGCAAGAATCAGCAGGGTAATGAGTGCAAGCTTGACCGAAGCAAAAAAACTCCAGACCGCGTTTTCTGTTTTTTTCATATGCCCCTTTCTTTCATGGAAGAGAGAATTCGTGAACGGCTGCCAGTGTTGGGTACTTCTCTGTAATGTCTACTCTTGTTGCCAAGGCGCTGTCAACAGAAAACGCCCCACTTTTCTTGTGGATTTCCTTGTTGTTTTGGGGTGTTCCGGGGTTTGTCCTGCTTAGGCAATCCCATCCGTGCAAACGAAGGGTGAGGTGCTCGTCATTGCCATAGATGACACTGCTCCGGGAGAAAGGTTCATTTTTTTTGTTGAAGGGTCAATTCACCTTTGGGCACCGCCAAAAAAGAGAACAAAATGCTTGCCAACCATTTAGCGACGAGGTATAAATCCCCTTCTTCGGGAGCGTGGACAGCCTCCCGCTGGCAGGGTTTCACTCGTCATCTGTTTGTGGTTTTCGCCGGAAGCGGCATTGTATAAAGGAGTTCGGTCATGTCTAAGAAATGCGATATTTGTGGGAAGGGTCCTGTCACCGGCAACAACGTGAGCCATGCCAACAACAAGAACAGAAGGCGCTGGCTGCCGAATCTGCAGCGGGTGAGAATGGCCACTTCGGGCGGCAATGCCCGTTATATCCGTGCCTGCACTCGTTGCATCCGTTCCGGTGCTGTGGTGAAAACCGCATAACAGGGCAGAAAAGGTATCAGGAAAAAAACGGCCCCCGCGGGGGCCGTTTTTTTTTGTCCTTACCGGAACCGGCTCAAAGCCGTTTTGCCTCCATGACGCCGTCCAGTTGCTGCACATGTTGCAGCAGGCGCAGCAGGTGCTCGCGGCTGTTGATTTCGATGATGATGTTGATTTTCGCGAGTCCGCCTGCGCCGGAGGTGCTTGCTTCCAGGCTGAGGATGTTGGCGTCGTCGCCGCTGATGGTGTTGCTCAGGCTGGCCAGCAGCCCCTTCTGGTCGTGGGCAATGATCTGAATCTGCGCCCGGTGGGTGGCCCTGATTTCTTCGGCCCAGTTGACGGCGATCAGACGTTGCTGGTCGGCGTTCTGCAGGTTGGGGCAGTGTCTCTTGTGTACCGAGATGCCGCGACCCGCGGTAATGAAGCCGACGATTTCGTCTCCTGGGACCGGCATGCAGCAGTGGCTGATCTTGGTGAGCACATCGTCGGCGCCATCCACGAGGATAATGTTTCCTTTGTCGGCTTTTCGCCTTTCCCTGGTCGGGACAAGCCCCGGCGTCGTTTCCTCAGGCAGTTCCTCGCGAATCTCCTCGGGCTGCAGGGACCTGATGATGGTATGCACCGGAATCTTGCCGGTGCCGACTTTGCGCATCAGCTCTTCCAGCGAGTTGCAGGAAAGTGACTTGAGTACTTCCTTGAGATGACCGGTCTTGATCATCTTTTTCAGGCTCAGGTCGTGCTTGCGCAGTTCCCGCTCGCAGAGTTCGCGGCCTACCTGCAGGGCTTTTTCTCGTTCCTCCTGATTGAGCCACTGCCGGATCCGGCTCTTGGCCCGGGCTGTTTTGACGATGCCGAGCCAGGAACGGTTCGGTGTCTGCTTGGGTGAGGTGATAATCTCCACCAGATCGCCGTTTTTCAGGATCGTTTTCAATTGTGCGATGTGGCCGTTGATCTTGGCGCCGGTGCAGTGGTTTCCGATTTCGGTGTGGATGCTGTAGGCAAAGTCGATGGGCGTGCTGCCCCGCGGGAACTCTTTGACCTCACCGTTGGGAGTCAGCACGAAGATATCCGCCTCGTAGAGCTCGCCCTTGACCGCGTCGAGGAACTCCTTGGGGTCCTCGAGCTCCTGCAGGGCATGGACCAGCTGCTTGAGCCACTTGAAGAGGCGGGCGTCCTTGCTGGTGATCGCTTTTCCTTCCTTGTAGGCCCAATGGGCGGCAATGCCCTCCTGGGCGACGCGGTCCATCTCTTCGGTGCGGATCTGTACCTCCATGAATTCCCCGTGCAGGCCAACCACCGAGGTGTGCAGGGATTGGTACATGTTCCCCTTGGGGGTGCTGATGAAGTCCTTGAAGCGGCCATCCACCGGCGGCCAGAGGGAGTGGATGATGCCCAGCGCCTCATAGCACTCCTTGACCGTATGGACGATGATTCGGAAGGCGACCTTGTCGTAGACCTTTTCCAGGGGGATGTTCTGGACGATCAATTTTTTGTAGATGCTGTACAGGTGCTTGGGGCGCCCCAGAACCCGGAAATCTCGCAGGCCGTGCTCGGAGAGTTTCCTGGTCAGCAGAGCCTTGACCTCCTCCACATAGGTTTCGCGGTCGGCCAGCGAGGTGCGGATCTTGTTGGAGAGGTCTTCGTACTCTTCCGGGTGGAGGTAGGAAAAGGCGAGATCCTCGAGTTCCCGCTTGAGCCAGTCGATGCCGAGCCGGCTGGCCAGGGGGGCATACAGATCCATGGTATCCTGGGCGAATTCGATCTGCTTGCTGCGCGCCACATAGCGCAGGGATTGCATGTCGTGCAGCCTGTCCGCCAGTTGCACCAGGAGAACCCGGATGTCTGAGGACATGGCCAGCAGCATCTTGCGAATGTTTTCCGCCTGGTAGGCCAGCTTGCTGTTGAACTGAACCCCGGTGATCCTGGTCGCGCCCTTGATGATATTGGTGATGTCCTCCCCGAACTTGCCGAGGAGCAGCTTTTCGGTCTCCCTGATGTTCTCCGACCGCTTCAGGACGCCATGCAGCAGGCCCGCGCAGAGGGTGGGGACATCAAGGCGCATGGTGGCCAGAATGTCGGTGACCATCAGGGCATGGTAGAGGTAGGGCCGTCCGGAGAGGCGGTGCTTGCCCGAGTAGATCTCCTCGGCAAAGGCGTACGCCTCCCGGAGGGGGGTGAGATCTTCCTCGGGCATGTAGCCCTTGGCGGTTTCAAGTATCGATTCTATGCTGACCATGAGCGCGAGCGAAGTGCCGCTGGAAAGGATCAGGCTGGCGAAGCGAGGGCGGCCATGATCAGCGCCACCAGCTTGGGGCCGGCTTCGGCAAGGGGGAGGCTCATGGTCTCGCCCGTGGCCCGGTTCCTGATCTCCACCAGCCCCTTTTCGCTGAAGTTCTTGCCCACCATGACCCGGTAGGGAATGCCGATGAGGTCGGCGTCCTTGAACTTGCTGCCCGGCCGTTCGTCGCGATCGTCCAGCAAGACCTCGATGCCTGCCTTCTGGAGGCTCTCGTACAGCTCGTTGCTGGCCGTGGTGATTGCTTCGTCCTTGGGGGAAAGATTGAGGAGGATCACCTGGAAGGGGGCGATGGGCAGCGGGAAGATGATACCGTCCTTGTCGTGGTTCTGTTCAATGGCCGCGGCAACTGTGCGGCTGACGCCGATGCCGTAGCAGCCCATGATGAAAACCTGCTCCGTGCCCTGGCTGTCCAGGAAGGTTGCCTTGAGCGCCTCGCTGTACTTGGTGCCCAGTTTGAAGATATGGCCTACCTCAATGCCGCGGGTCAGCTCCAGGCTGCCGCCGCAGGCGGGGCAGGAGTCCTCGGCGGTGACCTGGCGGAGGTCGGTGATGGTGGGCACCGTGAAATCGCGGCCCAGGTTGGCGTTCGTGAAGTGGAAGTTCTTTTCGTTGGCGCCGATGGCGAAGTTGTGCATCCGGGAAAGCTCCCGGTCGGCGATCAGGGGGATTTTGAGGCCGATCGGGCCGAGGTAGCCGCTGGGCACACCGGTGGCGTCGAAAACCTCCTTGTCCTCGGCAAGGCGAAGGTTGTCGGTGTTCACTCCCAGGGCGTTGGCGAGCTTGACGTTCTGCACCTCGTGGTCGCCGCGGAGCAGCACGGCCACCGGCTTGTCGTCCGCCATGTAGATCATTGTTTTTACAAGTTGTTTCGGAGAGATACCTAAGAATTCGGTGACTGCAGACACCTTCTTCTTGCCAGGGGTCTCCGCCCTGGTCAAGGCGGCAAGAGCAGGGCCGGGCTCCGGTTCGCTCTCCCGGCAGCGGGCTTTTTCCATGTTGGCCGCATAGGAGCATTCCTTGCAGATGACAATGGTGTCTTCACCGGTGGCGGCCAACACCATGAATTCATGGGAGAAGCTGCCGCCGATGGTGCCGGTGTCCGCTTCCACGGCGCGGAAGGCCAGGCCGCAGCGGGTAAAGATCCGGTGGTAGGCCTCGTGCATCTTCCGGTAGGTTTCGTCCGCCCCTTCCTCCGTGGCGTCGAAGCTGTAGCCGTCCTTCATGATGAACTCGCGGC
>DDXK01000122.1 GCA_002347185.1 Desulfobulbaceae bacterium UBA2262
CCTGGGCGCCGCGGCCCTGGCCGGCACCGGCCTGCCCATCGACCGGGAGTTTGTCGCCAAGGAGCTTGATTTCCCCAAGGTGAGCGCCAACAGCATGGACACGGTGGGAGACAGGGATTTCATCATCGAATTCATGTCCGCGGCCAGTCTGATCCAGATCCACCTGAGCAGGCTTTCCGAGGAGTTGGTCCTCTGGACCACCGAGGAGTTCTCCTTTGTCACCCTGGCGGACAGCTTCTGCACGGGCAGCTCCATCATGCCCCAGAAGAAGAACCCTGATATTCCGGAGCTGATCCGCGGCAAGAGCGGTCGGGTGGTGGGCAACCTCATGAGCCTGCTCACCCTGGTCAAGGGGCTGCCCATGACCTACAACCGCGACCTGCAGGAAGACAAGGAGCCGCTCTTTGACACGGTGGATACGGTGAGCCACTCCGTGGCGATCATGGCCCAGCTGCTCAATAACCTCAAGTTCAACGAGGCGCGGCTGGCCCGCGGTCTTGGCGGCGGCTACATGACCGCCACCGACCTGGCCGACTATCTGGTGCTGAAAAACATTCCCTTCCGTCAGGCCCACGCCATTGTCGGCCGGACCGTGGCCTATGCCATCGGCAAGGGCAAGGAGCTTACCGAGCTGAGCCTGAAGGAGCTGAAGAAGTTCTCCGAGGTCATCGAGGATGATGTCTTTACGGTGCTTTCCGTCGAGGGTTCTGTGGCCAGCCGGGTCTCCCTGGGCGGCACCTCGGGCAGGATGGTGGCCAAGGCCTTGAAGAAGGCGGAAAAAGAGGTGGGGATTTCCGCATGAATTCCGGCGCGGCGCGGCTGCGGGCCCTGGCCCTGGCCTTGGCAATGCTGGCCGCCTTGTCCGGCTGCGGCAAGAAGACCCGGCCGGTGCCGCCCGACACGGTGCTGCCCGCGCCGATCACGGACCTGCGCGGCCAGGTGGATGAAAAGGGGGTTTCCCTTTCCTGGACCTATCCCACCCGGACGGTGCAGGGCGAGCGGCTGCCCTACCGGATCGAGAAGTTCCAGCTCTTCCGGGCGGTCATTCCGCTTGGCGAATATTGCAGGGAGTGTCCGATTCCCTTTGGCCCGCCCATCGAGATCGAGGGCGTCAGCGGGCAGGGTGGCAAGGTTTTTTACCAGGAGAGCCTGCTGCGGCCAAGAAGTCGCTACGTCTACCAGGTGCGGAGCAAGGCGGGCTGGTTTGTGACCAGCGACGAGTCCAACACCGTTTCCCTGGTCTGGGACACGCCGCTCATGGCGCCGCGGGAGTTCGGCATCGAGGAGGGGGATCGGCAGCTGACCCTGAGCTGGCAGCCGCCGGCAGGATTGCTGGATGGCAGCACCGTCAGTGATCCCATCCGCTATCGGGTCTACCGCTCCACCACCGGCGAGGCCTTCGCCGAGCTCGGCGGCCTGCTGGAGGGGCTGAGCTATGAGGACGGCAATCTGCGCAACGGCCGACCCTATTTTTACAGGGTCCGGGCGATTCGCCTGCATGAAGGCACCGAGGCCGCCGGCATGGCGAGCGAGACCGTGGTCGCCACCCCCCAGGACCGGGTGGCGCCGGCGCCGCCGCAGCAGGTGAGCGCCTTCGTGACCGAGGCCGGGGTCAAGCTGATCTGGGAGGCGGTGCCGGAGAGTGACCTGGCCGGTTTCCGCATCTACCGGCGGGAGGCAAGGAAGCTCGAGCCGGAGCTGATCGCCGAGGTAGGCGGGGCCGGGCTCTCCTATGTCGACGCGACCCTGCCCAGGGGCAAGGGCATCTGGTACTATTCGGTGAGCGCCTTTGACCGGGCCAGGCCGGCCAACGAGAGCAGCCGCTCCCGGGAGACGCTCTTCGAGTTTGTCGAGTAACCCTACAAACACTTCAGGACTACGGGAAAATGCACCATTTTCACTATCAGGACGAAATCCTCCATTGCGAGGAGGTTGCCGTGCCGGCAATCGCCGCGGCGGTGGGCACCCCTTTTTATCTCTACAGCGCCGCCACCCTGCGCCAGCATTTCACCGCCTTTGACAGCGCCTTTGCTGACATCCCTCATATTACCTGCTTTGCTGCCAAGTCCTGTTCCAATCTCGCCATCCTCCGGCTTTTTGCCGGCCTGGGAGGCGGGGCGGACATCGTTTCCGGCGGCGAGCTGTTCCGGGCGCTCACCGCCGGAGTGGACCCCCAAAAAATCGTTTACTCGGGCGTGGGCAAGAGCGAGGCCGAGATCCGGGCGGCGCTCGAAGCCGGCATCCTCATGCTCAACGTCGAGTCAGAGCAGGAGCTGGCCAAGATCCAGGAGGTGGCGGCCGCCATGGGTATCAAGGCGCCGGTTTCCTTCCGGGTGAACCCCGATGTCGATCCCAAGACCCATGCCTATATCTCCACAGGCCTGGCCAAGAACAAGTTCGGCATTCCCATCGGCGACGCCCTGCGCGTTTACCAGGCGGCGGGGCAGCTGGCCAATGTCGAGGTGGTGGGGGTGAGCTGCCATATTGGCTCCCAGCTCACTTTGGTTTCCCCCTTTGTCGAGTCTCTGGCCAAGGTGAAGCAGTTTGTCGGCCGCCTTGCCGAGCAGGGGATCGCCATCCGCTACCTCGACCTGGGCGGGGGGCTGGGCATCCGCTACAAGGAGGAAGAGCCGCCCCTGCCCGCCGAATACGGACGGGCCATCAGGGAGGAGCTGGCCGGCCTTGACTGCACCCTGATCCTTGAACCGGGCCGGGTTCTGGTCGGCAACGCCGGTATTCTGGTCACCAGGGTGCTCTACACCAAGGAAGGCAAGAAGAAATTCATCATCGTCGACGC
>DDXK01000094.1 GCA_002347185.1 Desulfobulbaceae bacterium UBA2262
CTTCCGCCAACAGAAACAGCATGAACGCGAAGACGCAGAGGCGCAAAGTTTTTTGAAAAATTGAAACATCTTCTCGCGTCTTCGCGCCTTTGCGTTAAAGATCTTTGGCCTCTTTCCCCTTCAATAACGGATACCCCATCTCCTCCCGCTGGGCCACGTACTTTTCCGCCACCTTCCTGGCGATATTTCTGATCCTGCCGATGTAGCGAGTGCGCTCGGCCACGCTGATCGCCTTGCGGGCGTCGAGCAGGTTGAAGCTGTGCGAGCATTTGAGGCAGTAGTCATAGGCCGGCAGGATCAGGCCCAGGTCGAGGAGTCGGTGCGCTTCCTTCTCAAAGGTGTCGAAGAAGCCCAGCAGCGCTTCGACATTGGCATGCTCGAAGTTGAAGGTGGAGAACTCCACCTCGGCCTGGTGGAAGATATCGCCATAGGTGACCGTATCGTTCCAGGCGATGTCGTAGACGCTGTCCACCCCTTGCAGGTACATGGCGATGCGCTCCAGGCCGTAGGTCACCTCCACGGTGATCGGGTGCAGCTCCAGGCTGCCGGCGTGCTGAAAATAGGTGAACTGGGTGATCTCCATGCCGTCGAGCCACACTTCCCAGCCCAGGCCCGAGGCACCCAGGGTGGGGGATTCCCAGTCATCCTCGACAAAGCGGATGTCNNCGGCCGTCGGTGGGCCGGCGGGAGGGCTGGACATAGGCGGTCTTCCACGGCTCCGGCCCCAGGGCACGCAGGAGGGTGGCGGGGTGGAAGGTGCCGGCCCCGACCTCCATGTCGTAGGGCTGTTGAAGGGCGCAGCCCTGCTCGGCCCAGAATCTGCTCAGTTCGAGGATGATTTCTTGAAAATACATGGCTGTCCTTGTTGGGTTTGCAGGAAACGCAAAGGTTTCAGCAAAAGGGAAGGCCGCTCCGGGCTGCCCGGGCAAAGAGCTTCCTGGTCTTCGGCACACAAACTCCGCCTGGTTGCGTCTCAGCGGCGTGGGTATCATTTTTTGAAATCCCTCATCCTTTAATACAAAAGAGCCCGAAGTGGCAATGTTTTTTTGGGGTTCGGCCTTGGCAGCGGCCGGCGGATGGGTCCGGTCCGGAAAAGCCTCCCCAAGAGCAGGCGGCAGGAGAGCAACCCCGGCGCAGGGAAAAGCGTTCCCTGGCGGCCTGTCGCCAGGGCGATAAAAATGAGACAAGGCTCAGCGTTTGGCTATTTTTGCTTTGACAACAGGGGCAAAATGCGGTAACAACTTATAATTCCTTGCCCTGACAGGCCAGGTGGCGCGTGTGCCACCTGGGAGGGCGGGATCTTCGCGGGGCTGGTTGCCCCGCCATGAGAGTTTGCGATCTTGCAGCGCCTTGGGGGGCGTTGCTTGTGTCTGGCGGCAGGTAGACGTCGCCTGCCGCCCTTGTAAGTGGGGTTGCCTCGCGCGACCCGGTTTACCAATACTTTTTTAAGGAGAAAGTGGGATGGTGAAGAAAATTTCTACATTGGCACTGGCCGGCTTGCTTGCCCTGCCGGCAATGGCAGCCGCTGGCGCGGGCAGCACCACCGATATGCAGAGCCAGATCGATGCGCTGACCAAGCAGCTCGAGCAGCTGAAGGCGCAGATGGCAGGCATGAAGGCCGCTCCGGCCGCAGCCCCGTCCGGCGATCTGGCCGAGAGGCTGGGTGCTCTCGAGGAGCGCTCCGAGGCCTGGGACTTTGCCTCCAGGATTCAGCTCGGTGGTGATTTCCGCGCTCGTGGCGATTATTACAACGCGGACATCGCCGGCGGCGGCGAGGTGGAAAACGACACGGTTTTCACCAACAGGCTCCGCCTCGACATGCGCGCCAAGGCCCTGGAGAATGTTGAGTTCAAGGGCCGTCTGGCCATGTACAAGACCTGGGGCATGCAGAACCTGGCTGATGGCATGGGCACTTTCACCATGGACGGCGCGAGCACCCGTCAGCCGCAGGACAATATCCTTCGCGTTGACCGCGCCTTTGTGAACTGGAACAACATCGCCGACTCTCCGGTCTGGTTCTCCATCGGCCGCAGACCCACCACCGACGGGCCGCCCAACCACCTGCGCATGGGCAGCGACCAGCGGATGGCCACCCCCACCGCCTACATGGATTGGCCATTTGACGGCGTTTCCGTGGGCTATGCCTACAACAACCTCTTCGGCGTGGAAGACAGCCCTGGCCGGGTGCGGGTCTGCTGGGGGCGGGGCTTTGAAAACGGCCTCAATGACGCCGACTCCTCCCATCTCAACGACGTCGATTTCGCGGGCGTGAGCTGGGATATCTACAAGAAAGGCAATCGTTTCGCCTACCTGCAGTCCTTCATGGCCTTCAACGTTTTCAATTATCCCACTGACGCGAATGGCCCTATTGGCATTGATTACGCCATGGGCACCTGGATGCCCGAGCAGATCGATTTGATGATGGGCTGGCCTGCTGGTTCCGCTGCCGCTTCCGGCATGGGGGCACGGCAGAACATCGGCGATTTGCTGCACACCAGCGCCGTATACATGGATAAGTTCGAGAACCTGAACTACTTCGCCTCCCTGGGTTGGAGCCGGACCGATCCCAACGACAACGGCATGTTCAACGACATGTTCAGCATGCTTGCCGGTGCTGCTGGTCCTAATACCAGCAGCGAGAACGGTTACCATGCCCATATTGGCGTCCGCTACGACATTCCTGATTCCGCCTTCAAGCTCGGCGCCGAGTACAACTACGGCTCCGAGTACTGGGTCTCCATGACCCCCGGTCATGACGACCTCTACCAGTCCAAGCTGGCCACCCGCGGCAATGTCTACGAGGTGTACGGCATCTACGACATCCCCGGTGGCGAGGCGATCTCCAAGCTGGGCAAGGCCTTCATCCGCCTGGGCTACCAGCACTACGACTATGAGTACACCGGCTCCGGCGACTGGAACTACAGGCCCTACGATATCGACAGCATGCAGGCCGCCGGTTTGGCTGGCATGATGCCGAGCATGGCCATCGAGGATGCCGACCAGATCTATATGACCTTCGAGGCATATTTCTAAGCCCTGCGCTTCTGAAGTCTGTTCCGTCATTGCGAAGAGGGAGGGGCCTTGCTTGGCCCTTCCCTCTTTTTGTTTTCAACCCCCAGCCCGCCTCTGGCCATGCCGTCAGCCTCCCTGCCCACCTTGACTTTTGCCGGCCTTGGCCGCCGCGCTCCCTGCCATGCGGTTTTCGCCAGGAGAGGGGGCTGCAGCCGCGCACCTTTTCACTCCCTCAACGTCGGCCTCCAGGTCGGCGACGATGAGGCCCTGGTACTGGAAAACCGGAAGCGGATCAAGGAGTGCCTCGGCCTCTCCTCCCTCGTTTCCGCCCGGCAGGTGCATGGGGACAGGGTCAAGGTCGTCCGCCGGCAGCCGGAAGGAGACAGGGAATTTGCCGGCTTCGATGCCCTGGTCACCGACCTGTCGGGGGTGGGGCTGATGATCCAGCAGGCCGACTGCCAGGCCATCATGCTCCATGATCCGGAGCATGGAGCAGTCGCCAATATCCACGCCGGCTGGCGCGGCAGCGTGCACAATATCATCGCCGCCACCGTAGAGGCCCTGCACGCTGCCTATGGCAGCAGGCCGCAGGCGCTTGTCGCCGCCATCAGCCCCTCACTGGGCCCCTGCTGCGCCGAGTTCCGCAACCATGCCGACGAACTGCCCCCCTCCTTTCTCGCCCACCAGGTGCGGCCCAACCATTTCGACTTCTGGGCCATCAGTCGCAGCCAGCTCATCGCGGCCGGGGTGTTGCCGGACAACATCGAGATCGCCGGCGTCTGCACCAGATGCGACGCTGACTACTTTTCCTATCGGCGCGAAAAGGTGACCGGGCGCTTTGCTTCGGTGATCGGATTAGCTGTCAGCCCATAGCATTCAGCCGCCAGTTCAGTGTTAACCGTTTTGGTGGAGCATCGATGAAAAATTTCCGTGGGTTGGCTGTCTGGGGAAAAGCCCATGCCTTGACTGTAGATATCTATCAGATATCACGGTTTTTTCCTAAGGAAGAGCTGTATGGTTTGACCAGTCAGATCCAGCGGGCCTGCGTATCGATCCCTGCGAATATTGCTGAAGGTGCCGGGCGGGGGAGCGCTGGCGATTTCCGGAGATTTTGGTAAATTGCGATGGGTTCAGCCTGTGAGCTTGAATACTATCTCTTGCTTGCTCAAGACGTGGGGTTGATGGAAAAGCATGATGTTGAGCTTTTTTTGGCGAAGCTTATTGAAATAAAAAAGATGCTTTCTGGTTTCATCAAAAAACTGAAGGCTGATTGTTATGATCAACACCCGGGCCATGGCCATAAATACCCTCCTCGCCTGGCAGGAGTCGCGGGAGCCCCTGGACCTGGTCCTGGAACAGGAGTGTGCCAGGGCTGCCCTGGGCGATCCGCGTGACCGCCATTTCCTCATGGCCCTGGTCTATGGGGTTGTCCGCTGGCAGGGCTATCTGGACGGCATCATCGCCGCTTTTTCCTCCCATCCCCTCACGAAAATGAAGCCCCTCACCCTGGCGGCCCTGCGGGTTGGCCTCCAGCAACTGCTTTTCATGGACCGGGTGCCGGAGTCCGCCGCCATCAACGAAACGGTGCGGGCGCTCAAGGAAGCCAGGCAGCCGAAATGGCTCACCGGCTTTGTGAACGCGCTGTTGCGCACGGCGGCCCGCCGGAGAAAAACCCTGCCGCCGGCCGACGCAGCCGCCGCGGTGCGGAGCCATCCGGAGTGGCTGGTCGCGCGTTGGCAGGCGCTCTACGGCAGGGAGCGGATGCAGGCCATCTGCGCGGCCAACAATCGGGAAGCGGGGCTTTGCCTGCGGGTCAATACCAAGCGGATTTCCGTGCCCCAATATCTCGAAGTACTGGCAAGCCATGGCATTGCGGCGACGCCTGGCGCTTACGCCCCGGCCGCGCTGCGGCTGCCTGACGATTTTCGCGGCGGCATAGCGGAGTTGCCAGGCTATGGCCAGGGCTATTTCCAGGTGCAGGACGAGGCGGCCCAGCTTGCCTGCCATCTGCTCGCTCCCTTTGCCCCGGGTGCCTGTCTCGACGGTTGCGCCGGGCTCGGCGGGAAAACCGTGCAGCTGGCCTGGCTGCTTCCCGAAGGGACCCGCCTGGTCGCGGTGGAGCCCAACGCACGACGGCTGGCCCTTTTGCGGGAGAATCTCGCTCGCCTGGACGAGGAAGGGGTGGAGCTCGTTGCCTCCACCCTGGAGGAGTATGCCGCCGGGTGCCGGGAGCGCTTCTCCGCCATCCTCATCGACGCGCCCTGTTCGGGCCTGGGTGTCATCCGCCGTCAGCCCGACATCCGCTGGCAGCGCTCCCTGGCGATCCTGGAGCGCAACCGGGAAAGGCAGGGCGCCCTGCTCGCCGTGGCTGCCTCCCTCCTGGCCCCTGGCGGGGTGCTGGTCTATGCGACCTGCAGTATCGAGCCCATGGAAAACGAGGAGGTCGTGGCGGATTTTCTGCGGGAACAGCCGGCTTTTTCCCTTACCGACGCCCGGGAATATCTGCCTCGGCCTGCCCAGGACCTTGTCGATGAAGCGGGGTTCTTCCGCACCACCCCCGAACAGGGACTGGATGGATTTTTCGCGGCGCGGCTCATGAAACAATGAAAAAAGCAGGATTTATTTCAGGCAATGATTAGCATATAGGACGTCTTCCTTCCTCTTGCCTTCAGGGGGTGCCTGTGGAACCGAAATATATCAGCATCCGCGGGGCGCGGATGCACAATCTCAAGAACATCAATGTCGATCTGCCGCGCAACCGGCTGGTGGTGCTCACCGGTCTCTCCGGCTCCGGCAAATCCTCCCTCGCCTTCGACACCCTCTATGCCGAGGGGCAGCGTCGCTATGTGGAATCCCTTTCCACCTATGCCAGGCAGTTTCTGGGGCAGATGGAAAAGCCCGAGGTCGATTCGCTGGAGGGACTCTCCCCGGCGGTTTCCATCGAGCAGCGCACCACCAGCCGCAACCCCCGTTCCACCGTGGGCACCATCACCGAGATCTACGACCATCTCCGCCTGCTCTTCGCCAGGGTCGGGAGGGCGCATTGCCCGGAGTGCGGCGAGGAGATCCGGCCGCAGTCGGTCCAGGAGATGGTGGCCAGCCTGCTCGCCATGCCGGAGGGGACGAAGCTCATCCTGCTTGCCCCCCTGGTGGAGGGGAAAAAGGGGGAGCATCTGGCCGTGCTCAACCGGCTGCGCAGGGATGGCTATGTGCGGGTCCGGATCGACGGGGAGATCCGGGGCCTGGAGGAGGAGCTCATCCTGGAGAAAAACAGGCGGCACACCATCGAGGCGGTGATCGACCGGCTGATCCTCAAGCCCTCCCTGGCCAGAAGGCTTTCGGAATCGGTGGCCACGGCGGTGCGGATCTCCGAGGGCTTTCTCCTGGTGCAGCTCGCGGAGAGCGGCGAGGAAATCCTTTGCAGCGAGAGGGCGGCCTGCGTCCGGTGTGGCAGGAGCCTGCCGGAGCTGAGCACCCAGCTTTTTTCCTTCAACAACCCCAAGGGCGCCTGCCCGGAGTGCGGCGGCCTTGGGGTGAAGCAGTTTTTCGACCCCGATCTGGTGGTGCCCAACCCGCGCCTGAGCCTGCGCCAGGGCGCCATCGCCCCCTGGGATGCCGCCTCGCCTTCCACCTATACCAAGGAGCTGCTGGAGGGGCTGGCCAGGCAGTACGGCTTTGTCCTCGATACCCCCTTTGCCGAGCTGCCGGCCAGGGCCAGGGAGGTGATCCTGCAGGGTACGGGGGAGGAGGACGTGGCCTTCACCTACGTGCGCTTCCATCGCCTGCACACCCACCACAAGCCCTTCGAGGGCATCCTCCCCCAGTTGGCGCGCCGCTACCTGGAAACCGGCTCCGGCGCAGTGCAGGAGGAGCTGGAGCAGTACATGAACGAACAGCCCTGCCCGGTCTGCCACGGCGCCCGGCTCAAGCCGGAGGTGCTGGCGGTGCGGATCGGACCCTGGAACATCCATGACCTGACCCGGCAGAGCATCGCCCAGCTCCTCGTCAACCTGCCGGCCCTGCCCTTTACCCAGCAGGAGCTTTTCATCGCCGAACGGATCAGCAAGGAGATTCTCGACCGCCTCACCTTTCTGCACGACGTGGGGCTGGGCTACATCTCCCTTGACCGCCGCGCCGCCACCCTTTCCGGCGGCGAGGCGCAGCGGATCCGTCTCGCCTCCCAGATCGGCTCCCGGCTGGCCGGGGTCCTCTACATCCTCGACGAGCCGAGTATCGGCCTGCACCAGCGTGACAACGAGCGCCTCATCAATACCTTGTTCCGCCTCCGCGATCTCGGCAACACGGTGCTGGTGGTGGAGCATGACGAGGAGACGATCCGCGCCGCCGACCATGTGCTCGATATCGGGCCGGGCGCCGGCGTGCATGGCGGCGAGGTGGTCTACAACGGCGACGTTCCGGGCCTGCTCGCCGAGGAGCGTTCCCTGACCGGCGGCTACCTTTCCGGCCGGCTCGTCATTCCCGTGCCCGCGAAGCGAAGAAAACCCTCGGCCGGCAAGGGCTGGATCACCATCCGGGAGGCCCGGGCCAATAACCTCCGCGACCTGGAGGTGCGCATCCCCCTGGGCGTGATGACCTGCGTCACCGGGGTTTCCGGCTCCGGCAAGAGCTCGCTGGTCATCGAGACCCTCTACAAGGGGGCGCGGAGTTTTCTGCAGCACGGACCCGAACACGTCGGGATCTGCCGCTTTGCCGGATTGGAGCGGATCGACAAGGTGATCGATATCGACCAGAGCCCCATCGGCCGCACGCCCCGCTCCAATCCCGCCACCTACACCGGGGTGCTGACCCCGATCCGCGAGCTTTTCGCCAGGCTGCCGGAGGCGCGGGCACGCGGCTACAAGCCGGGCCGTTTCAGCTTCAACCTGAAAGGCGGCCGCTGCGAGGCCTGCGAGGG
>DDXK01000103.1:0-17194 GCA_002347185.1 Desulfobulbaceae bacterium UBA2262
GAAATAGCGGTCGTGGGTCACGGCAATGACCGTTCCTTCGTAGCGCTGCAGATGCTGCTCCAGCCAGGAGACGGTCTCGGCGTCCAGGTGATTGGTGGGCTCGTCCAGCAGCAGGATGTCCGGCTTTTTGAGGAGCAGGCGGCAAAGCGCCACCCGCCGCCGCTCACCGCCGGAAAGCACCGACACCTGCGTATCCGCCGGCGGGCAGCGGAGGGCGTCCATGGCCATATCCAGGCGGGCGTCGAGATCCCAGGCGTCCATGGCGTCGAGCTTTTCCTGCACAGTGGCCTGCCGGGCGATGAGCTTGTCCATTTCCTCGTCGCTCATGGGCTCGGCGAACTTTTCGTTGATCTTCTCGAACTCGGCCAGGAGATCCACCGCCTCCTGCGCCCCTTCCCGTACCACGTCGATGACGGTCCGGCTCTCATCGAGCAGGGGCTCCTGTTCGAGATAGCCCACGGTGAGCCCCGGCGAGATATGGGTTTCGCCGTTGAACTCCTTGTCCACCCCGGCCAGGATCCTCAAAAGCGAGGACTTGCCGGAGCCGTTCAGCCCCAGAACGCCGATCTTGGCGCCATAGAAATAGGAAAGGCTGATATCCTTGAGGATCGGCTTCTTGTCATAAAACCTGGAAACCCGGATCATGGAATAGATGATTTTGTTCGGCTCGTTATTGCTCATCTGGCGACTCCTTTACAAGACAACGGATAGACAGCGAAAAGAACCGGGCCAGATTAGCACAAAGCCGCCAGAAGTTCACTTTGAAAAAACAGGGGAAGAGGCTGCACAGGGACAATCGCGGCCGAGAACTTCCCGCACGGCCCGGACCAGGACGGTCTTATCCACGGGCTTCATGAGGTAACGGCTGACGCCAAGGGCTTCGGCATCTGCCTCCGACACCTGTGCGCTGTACCCGGAACAGAGGATGATCGGCAGGTCGGGGCGAATCGCCCGTAGCGCCTTCGCCAATCCTGCGCCGGACAGATGCGGCATGGTCTGGTCGGTGATGACCAGATCGAAGGCTTGGGGATCGCCAGAAAAGGCCCGAAGCGCTTCCTCGCTCTCCGTGAAAGAAGTTATCTGATATCCCTGCCGGGAAAGGGTAAGTTTCTGGAGGGCGACCAGGGCCTCCTCATCGTCCACGACCATGATCCGCCCGGCCCCGTTTGGTTCGAAGCCTGCCCCTTCTTGAAGTTCAAGAGCGAGCCCCCTTGCCGCCTCTCCCCTGGCCCTGGGGAAAAAAATCCTGAAGGTGGCCCCCTGCCCTGCCTCGCTCTGCACGGCAATCGCCCCGCCATGGCTTTTCACGATGCCATGCACCACGGAAAGCCCCATGCCGGCCCCCTTCCCCTGCTCCTTGGTGGTGAAATAGGGATCAAAAATTCTTGCCCGCACCTCCGGGGCCATGCCGTCTCCAGTATCACTTACCACCAGAAGCAGATGGTCACCGGGGACAAGGGAGAGCGCCTCCGCCTCCTTTGCCGCCAAGACCGTGTTCTGCAGGAGTACGGTGAGGGTGCCGCCCTTCTCCTCCATGGCATGCCCCGCATTGCTGCCCAGGTTGATCAAAACCTGGTGCATCTGATTCTCATCGGCGACAATGGGCCAGCAGTCCGGAGCCAGGAGCTGCTGGATGTCGATGGTGGTGGGTATCGTCGCACGCAGAAGCTTGAGAGAATCGCGCACCACATGGTCGAGACGGACGATCCCCCTTTCCAGTTCACTTTTCCGGCTGAAGGCGAGAATCTGCTGCACAAGCCCCTTGGCCCTGTGGGTGGCCTTGAGAACTTCCTGGAGGCAGCTGGCGGGATCGCTCTCCCGGGGCAGCTGATCGATGGCGATTTCGGTGTAGCCCATGATGGCGGCAAGAATATTATTGAAGTCATGGGCGATACCGCCGGCCAGAGTGCCAATCGCCTCCATCTTCTGGGCCTGCCGCAGCTGCTCCGCAAGCCGCAGCCTTTCCTTGCCGGCACGGCGCCGCTCTATTTCCGAGGCCGCCTTCACGGCCAGAATTTCCATGATTTCCTGCAACTTGTTCGGCGGCTGCATGGGCCGACTGGACATGATGCAAAGGGTTCCGATCGGCTCTTGCCCCGTGTTGCGGAGTGGGATACCCACATAGCTTTCCGCGCCGACATCGTGCAGAATCCGGTACTCCGGAAAGAGCGCGCGGACTCCCCGGGGATAAAACTGGTACCCTTCCATGAGCACCATCCCGACCGGAGAAGATCCTGCCAGCTTGAAAAAGAAATTTTCCTTCTTTTTCCCTCCCATATAACAGGCAAGGCTCCGCACCCCGCCATCCTCAATGACCGTAATCATGCCGGCATCGGCATCCAGCAACCCGCACAGCCCCTCGATGATCCGCTCGAAACACTCCTCGCCGGTGGTCGCCACAATGCCATGCACCAAGGCGGTGATAACCTTGTCGGCCTGGCGCTGGGCCGCTCGCCCCTTCGCCTCCTCAAGCTCTCTGGCCACCACCGGCACCAGCCTGCCCAACCTGTCCTTCATCACGTAATCACGGGCTCCTGCCCGCATGATCTCGGTGGCGGTCTCCTCCCCCACTGCGCCGGAAACCAGAACAAAGGGCGGCTCGGGCGCCAGATCGTTTTTCAGGCGCAGGGCCTCCATGCCGTTGAATCCAGACATGGCGTAATCGGAAAGCACCAGCTCCCATTGCCGGGCAGCCAGAGCCTGCCGCAGCCCTTCGGCGGTTTCGACGCGTTCCCAGACCGGCTCGAAACCTCCCCTGCGCAAGGCACGGAGAACCAGGGCCGCGTCATCTTCGGAATCTTCAACCAGGAGCACGCGAAGTTCGGTGGGCATCAACATCCCCTCTGCTGCGGAGGCGGCTGATTGAGCACCAGCCAGTAGACACCGAGCTGGC
Organism: Desulfobulbaceae bacterium UBA2262; assembly: GCA_002347185.1. GTDB lineage: Bacteria > Desulfobacterota > Desulfobulbia > Desulfobulbales > Desulfurivibrionaceae > UBA2262. The sequence goes on from DDXK01000103.1 coordinate 2,894, forward strand.
GGATCGCCTCGCTGAACTGGAGAAAGTCGACGGGCTTGCGGATATAGCTGTTGCAGCCAAGGCGGTAGCTTTCGACCTTGTCGTGATCTTCGTTGGAGATGGTGAGGACGACCACCGGCAGCAACCGCGTCCGCTCATCCTCCCGGAGCCGCTTCAGCACATCCAAGCCGTTCAGCTTGGGTAAATTCAGATCAAGGAGCACGACCTCGGGCATGACGCTGGTGTCGCGGCCCGCATGGCTCCCGGTTCCGAAAAGGAAATCCAGGGCCTCGGCCCCGTCCCGGACCACCTCGACCGTATTGAGGATGTTATTTCTCTTGAGGGCGCGGAGGGTCAAAGCCTCGTCATCCGCATTGTCTTCCACCAGGAGGATCATCTTTTTCCTCGCTCCCATCGTCTTTTTTCCCCAGACCTCACAGATAGAAATAAAACGTCGCGCCCTTCCCCACCTCACCCTCGGCCCAGATCTCGCCGCCGTGACGATGGACGATCCGCTGCACCGTGGCCAGGCCTATGCCAGTCCCCACAAACTCCTGCGCGGTGTGGAGGCGCTGGAAGGCGGAAAACAGCTTCTCCGCATAGGCCATGTCGAACCCTGCCCCATTGTCGCGGACAAAAATCACCTTTCTGCCGTCTGTCATCTCCTCCCCCACACTGATCCGTGGGGACTCGGCCTTGCCGGTAAACTTCCAGGCGTTGCCCAACAGGTTGTCCATCACCGCCCGCAGCAGGACCGCATCGCCCCCCACCACGATGCCGGGGGCAATCTCCACGGCAACCCGCCGTTCGGGCGTCGAATTGCGCAACTCCGCGACAACCTCTTCGGACATGCCGCTCAAATCGACCGCCTCCCGGTGGATCTCTCCCCGGGAAAGCCGCGAGAGCTGCAGCAGGTCGTCAATCAACTCGCCCATGCGCAGACAGCCGGCCCGCACCCGCCGGATATAATCCCTGGCCGTGTCGTCGAGCTTGTCCCCGTAATCTTCGCACAGCGCCAAGCTGAACCCGTCGATCCCGCGCAGAGGCGCCCGGAGATCATGGGAAACCGAGTAGGCAAAAGAATCCAGCTCCTTGTTGGCCGCCGCAATCTGCGCGGTGCGCTCCGCCACCCGGTTTTCGAGCTCCTCGTTGGCCTTGCGCACCTCCTCCTCTGCCCGGCGCCGCTCGGCAACCTCCGCTTCAAGCTCCCGGGTGCGCAGCGCCACCATGGCCCGCAGCCGGGCGTTGAAAAAAAAGAGGGCGGCGAAGACCAGGAAGCCGGCAAGGGAGGAGACGATAAAGACATAGACGGTGTAATAGTGCCTCTCCATGGGAACCCGGATCGACTCGATGGCCCGGATTTCGCCGAGATGCTCGCCAAAGCCGCCCTGCCCTGGGTAGAGCTGCTGGAGGCCAACCGGGGCATCCTCCCTGTCGCCATGGCACCTCAGGCAGCGTTCCTGGTTTTCAAGAAAGGGAATGGCGACGGAAAGGTAGGTTTTGCCATTGATCTGCACTTCTTCCCGATAATCCTTGACCTCCCTCTTCTCGTTGAACATCCGGATGAGCTTTTCCTCTGCGGCGTCGGCCCTGTTCACCGGATTCCGGGGATTGAGGGCCGCCATCTTGTAGTAAATCTCCTCGAGCCCCGCGGCCTTGCGCTCCTCGTTATACGCCTTGTGCTGGTTGCGGACGATGTAGGAAGAAGAGAGAATCTCGGGGGCATAAAAATTTTCGGCAATGGCTCCCTGACTTTTCTGGATGAAAAAGGTTGGATGCATTACCTCCTGGATATAGCGATGGAAGCCCCGGTGGGCGAGAAGAAGCGCTTGCACGCTCTTTTCCGCCTCATCGAGCACATAGAGACGGGCAAGAAAGTAGAGTCCGGCCGCGACCCCGCAGGTCACTCCCAGCACCAGTCCGACCATCCAAAAATATTTGTTGCCTGACCGGGCGGCACACCCTTCCCTGTCTGTCATCTTCACAGGAATCTCCGCGCTTGCCTGTTTCCCAGCATGGCTTCACAGCCTTGCCCATGTCAAACGAAAAACCAGACTGTTTCCCAGACCAGACATCCAGCCAGGAGCCAGGGAACTCGGCAGAGGACGCAGGCCCTGCCGCGACCGCTATTTGAGCGAAACCTTGACCTCAATCGCCCCCCGTCCGGAGTCAACAAGGAAAATCCGGGCCGGGTCCACCTTGCCCTCGCCGGCGAGATAATCCCTGACCAGCATGGCGCGGCGGTCGGCCAGCTGAGTAAGGTCGTCGTCGCTGACGGTTATATGCCGCTTCAACAGATCCGCCATCTCCTCGGCGGGCAGCTCCTTGTCCATGCCTATGAAATTGCGCTCCTTGTCGAAATCGGCTTCCTTGTAAGCGGCCCAGAGGTAACGCTCATATTCCTGTGGCTCGATGACCACCGCGTCGAGCTCCGCCTCGCCGCCCTTGTCGATGGTTTCCTTGATCTTTTCCGCCTTGAGGAGTCGGGCAAACATCAATTCATGCAGAGCCGCCCGGTCTGCCTCCGGATGCACCTGCCCCTTCAGCTCGACCTTGAGGCCTGGCCTGTCCTTCAGCACCCCGGCCAGCACTTCCAGCTTGCCGAGAGCCTCATCCTCAGGCAGATCCCGCCCCGGCGCGAACTCGATGGACTGCAGCTCCTCGCCGCCGGGCAGAATTGCCCCCAGCAGGGCAAAGGGCGCGGTGGCGGCCTTGGCGATGAGATTGACGAAGACCTTGACGATCACCGCACCCAGGCTGAATTCCGGGTCGCTCAGATTCCCGGAGACCGGCACGTTGAGGCGGATCTCCCCTTTGCGATTTTGCAGCAGGGTGAGCGCCAGGCCGAGGGGCAGATCGAGTGCCTCCGGGCTTTGCACCGTCTCGCCCAGGGCAAGCTGATCGAAAAAGAGGCTGTTTTTCACGGTCAGCGCCTTGCCTTCCACCTTGGAATCCACATCGAGGAAGAGCTTGCCCTTCTGGATGCGGCGACCGACATACTTGCCGCTGTAGGGGGAAAGAGTGGTCAGGTCAAAGTCGCCCAGATGCAGGGCGACATCGGTGGCGGAATCTTCCGCGGAAAGGGAGATGGAGCCCTTGATGGACCAGGGACTGTGGCCGTCCTGCTTTCCTGCCAGGGAAAAAACGGCGCTCTTCCCTCCCTTCGCGGAAAGCCCGCGGATTTCGCCGCCCAGTCCGGACAGGGTCGTGGCATAGGCAGGAGAAATGTTGCGATCCTGAAAATCGACCCGGCCGGAGGCGAGGGCGATGGTGTCGATCTGATACTGAAACGGTTTCCCCGCTTCGGGAGGCGGGGCCGCCTCCGGGCCTGGCTTTTCGGCGCCGGCCTTCTTCTGGGTGAGAACCTGCCGCAGGTTCAGGCCGCCTTTTTCATCCACCACCAGCCGGGCCGCGAAATCGGCAAGGCTGATCCGCCCCACCACAAGCGGGCCATCGTTCAGCCCGTAGGAGAAATCCTTGACCTGCAGACGCCGGCAGGAAAACAACGGCTCGGCTTTGCGGCCATCGAGCAGACGCAGCTCGCCCAAGGCCAGCGAGCCGTCAATCATGCCGCCCCCCCCCTTCTTCGCCTCCGGCCCGGCAAAGGCGATTGTGCCGTCGAGATCGAGCTTGCCGTCCGCGATCAGAATGTCCACCTGGTCACGCAGGTAGTTTTGCAGCAAGACCAGGGGCAAAGCCTTGCCCGTAACGGCGACCTCGGCGGCGAAAGGCGTCAGGGCAAGGGAACCATGGGCCTGCAGGCTGCCCTGCCCCTCCACGGCGAGACTCAGGGAGAGCTCGGCCTTTTCCCCCGCCCCGGTCTGCAGATTCCGACCGGAAAGCTCGATCTGCCGCAAGGCGAGCTTCACGGGCCGACTCGGGGCCGTATCGTCAATAAGCAGGGAAAAATCGCGCAGGGCAAGGGACTCCAGCACCACCTGCCAGGGCAGGCCTGCTTCAACCTCCCCGGGCCGGCCTGCCGCCGCAGGAGCAGCCGGCGGCAAAATTCTCTCCAGAACCAGGTTGCCCTGCCTGTCCCGCTCCAGGCCGATGGTCCCCGAGCCGCCTTCAACCTGAGCAATACGGCAGCTGCGCCGGCCAAGATCGACGTTGATCCCGGAGACCGCGAACCTGGGAAGGGTGAGCAGCTCCTGCCTCCTGCGGCCGGAACCTCCCTCCTCGGCCAGACCAAGGCGCAGATCGCTGACCCGGACGGCATCCACACGGATCTGCCCGGCGAGCGCCGCTTTCTCCTCAGCCTCCCTTTCTTTTTTTTCCCCAGGCAAACCCAGGGCCTGCCAGAGATTGACCTCTCCCTTGCTGTCGCGCCGCAACTCGAGATAGGGGGCAGCGAGCTCCATCCTGTCCAGATGCACGATATTGTCCAGCAAATCCGTGGCAAACAGGCCCACCCCGAAGCGTTCAAAGCCGAAAAGCTCCAGCCGCTCGGCGTCGAGAACAGCGACCTTCCTGAGGACCGCCTCCCCGCTCAGCTTCACCAGGGGCCGTTTTTCCTGGCGCTGCTCGAAGGTGAGCAGGAGATCGAGGTCCAGCCGGCCCGAACGCAGATCAAAGTTGCGCTCCCTGGGCAGGTAGGAAAAATAGCGGGCCAGGTCACAATCGAGGAACTTCAACGCAAAGCTGGTTTCCCGGCTGTGGGCGAACGGCTTGGCCTTGCCCTGCAGGACGAGGGGGGTGTCGTTGACCACGGCCTGAAAGGCGGGCTCCACATAGATATCCACCAGATGCTCGAGATTGGAGAGAAAGGGCAGGCCCAGGGAGAGCTCCCGGACGGTGTGGGTGGTGTTTCGCGGCCGGTCGTCAAACCCCAGGGAACCGCCACGCACCTCGATATTGTTAAGGGAAAAAAGAAAGGGGCCGCCTGCCTCCTCCTTTTCCTCCCCTTCCGCCGGGAGCAGATCGGAAAAGTTGTACCGGTGGGCATCCTCGCGGATGATATTGAGGCTGGGCTCCACCAGGCGCACTGCTTCGACGATGAGAGCCCGCTTGAAAAGGGAGGCGGCCGCAAAATCGGCATGGAGCTCGCCCAGGGAGAAAAACCCGCCCTCGCCTTCCCGCTCCCGGATGGAAAGGCCCTCGATGGTCACGGTCAGGGTCAGGGGATTGATCCGCACCCTTTCGATGCTGGTGCTCCGGTGCAGCTGTTTGCCGAGCTGGTCGGCCAGCACCGCCCGTACGATGGCGGGCAGGGCCAGAAAGGCGAAAAGCAGGAGCAGGGAAAGGGCCAGAGCCGTCCAGGCGGCGATTCTGCCGACCAGGGGCAGGGCCCGCCATCTTGCAAGAAGGGCGTGTCGATCCACAGAAACCTCCGGACATGTTGAAGATGCTTGCCTGCCGGCGGAAAAACCGGGGAATTACTCTCTGTATTGTCGGGGAAGCGGGGCGGAAAAGTCAAGCCGCCCACGGGAAATCAGGTGGCCACCTGATTGCGGCCGCCATTCTTGGCGCGGTAAAGTGCCTGATCCGCCGCCTTGATCACCGCATGGGGGCCATCGCCGCCGCCCTTGCGCTGGGCCACGCCGATGCTGATGGTGAGCGAGACCCTTTTTCCCGCCCCGCCGCTCTTCTGCCTGCCACCCGTTTTTTTCCTGGACCGGCCTTGCCCACGGATGGAAAAGCCGGCCGCCGCCACGGCCTGACGGATTTTTTCCAAATGGGGCAGGGCCTCGTCCACATCCTTCCCCGGGAAAAGGATGGTGAACTCTTCGCCTCCATAGCGGAAGGGCCGGCCGCCGCCGCCCACCCGGCGCAGTTTGCCGGCGACCATGGCGAGAACCTGATCCCCCACGTCGTGCCCGTAACGGTCATTGAACTTTTTGAAAAAATCGATATCGACCATGGCCACACTGTAGGTGCCGTGCAGCTTGAGCAGGGCCTCGTTCAGGGCGCGCCGGGCCGGCAGCCCGGTCAGTTCATCCCGGAAAGCCATGCCGTGCGCGGCCTCCAAGGTGGCGACGATCAGGAGCAGGCAGGCGACCCCAAAATAATAGGAAGATTCCAGGCCAGGATCGCTGACATTGACGGCGAAAACCGTGGAGACCAGGGCCCAGAACAGCCCGTGTTCCAGGGGATCGCGGTTGCGGTGAAAGCGGCAGAGAAGCAGAAGTCCTGCCAGCCCGTAGGCGGCCAGGGCCGGGTAGCCGATAGTGACCCCGGCAAGAGCGAGCTCCCCCAGGCCGGACAGTCCGGCGCTGATCTCCCGGCCATAGGCGAGATAGAGGCCGGCCAGCAACAGCGGCTGGCCCAGAATCAGGCCGAGGCGGCAGAGGCCGAAAACGGTGAGGATGCCCCGCTCGCGCCAGAGGGAAATCAGGGCCAGGTTGAGGGGCAAAAGGAGGTTTGCGGTCAAAAAAAGGTAGCGGGCCAGCTGCTCGTCCGCTCCCTCCAGGCCGCCGTGACTGAGAAGAAGCTGATCGGCCAGCAGGAGCAGGAGTACGGCAAAAAAGAGCCGGCTGCGGTTGAAGCGCCAGGCAAAGAGCAGGGCCGCCCCGCCGGCCAGGGAGGGCAGGAGCCAGGTCAGCTCCAGCAGCCATTGGGCGACGGATTCATGACGCAGGGCGGCAACGGCCGCCGTCAGCAGCAGGCCGCCCGGGGCCAGATAGGCAAACAATACCCGCAGAAAAAACATGCTCCCTCCCGGCGCGCCCCTGCCAAGACCGATGCGCTCGCAAATGCAACAAACCTATTCGCCCCGGCTCGCTCCGTCAAGGACAATGCATACCCTTTCTTTTTTTGCAAAAGCAGGGCATGATGGACATCCATCGGCACCGCAAGGAGGGTCCTGACGTGACAGCCATTCCGGCCCAGATCGACAGCGAGAAATGCACCGGTTGCGGGCTCTGCCTCACGGTTTGCCCGGACGACACCTTTTCCCTTGTCGCGGGCAGGGCCGTGATCACCGGGCAACGCTGTCTGGCCTGCGGCCATTGCGCCGCGGTCTGCCCGGCCGGGGCCATTCAGGTGGCCGGGCTTGCCGCCGCGCCTGACTTTGCCAGCTTTGCCGCCGACCAGCGCTGGCTGCCCTTTGGCGAAGGCGACCTCCCCCAGCTCGTCCGGCTCCTCTTTTCGCGGCGCTCCTCCCGCAGCTACCAGGAGCGGGCGGTGGCTCGGGAACTCCTCGAGGACCTGGTCAGGATCGGCACCAGCGCCCCTTCCGGCACCAACAGCCAGGCCTGGACCTTCACCATTCTGCCTTCCCGCAAGGCCGTGACCGCCCTGGGGAGAGAAGTCGCCCGCTACTTCAGGCGACTGAACAGGCTGGCGGCTCAACCGCTTCTCCGCAACGGTCTGCGAATTTTCGGCAAACCGGCCTTGAGCGACTATTACCAGCGCTACTCCCAGACAATCGCCCAGGGGCTGCTGGAATGGGAGGAACAGGGCCGGGACCGCCTCTTCCACGGCGCGCCCGCCGTCATCATCGTCGGCAGCGGGCCCGACGCCAGCTGCCCGCGCGAGGACGGCCTGCTGGCCAGCCAGAACATCCTGCTGGCCGCGCACGCCATGGGCCTGGGCTCCTGCCTGATCGGCTTTGCCGTCGCGGCCATGGAGAAGGATCCGTCCATCAAGGCGGCCCTGGGCATCCCCCGGGAAGAAGTGGTGGTGGCGGTCATCGCCTTGGGGTACCCGACGGAACCCTACCGGCGGCTTACCGGAAGAAAGGTGGTGCGGCCACGCTATTTCCTGGGATAAAAAGAAGGCAGGATATAGGGCAAAGATACGAAGGCTCCCCCGCCGCCGGGCCTTTGCCCCTGTTTTTTTCATTACGACAAGCGAGCGAGAGCATGGAAGCCCGGATCATTGAACTGGAATCCCGCCTGGCCTTTCAGGAAAACACCATAGAGGAGCTGAACGGCGTCCTGGCCGACCAGCAAAGCCAACTCGAGACACTGGCCAGGGAAGTCGACGGGCTGAAGGCCCTGCTGACCAGGGTGCTGCCCCTGCTGGCGGATGGCCAGTAGGCAGGGAATCGACATGGATACCCCCTTCACCCTCATGGTGGGCAGCGAGGCTCTCCTGACCGGCGCCTCGCCCCACCTGCGCGAGGCCCTCAAAAAACGGCTCACCATCGACAACCCGCAGTACCTGGACGCCAAGAAATACAGCCGCTGGCTGGGAAAGAAGATCAAGCCCCAACTCTATTTTTACACAGAGGAGGGCGAGTCCATCCGTTTTCCCAGGGGCTACGCCAACCAGGCCATTCTGCTGGCCCGAAAATTCATGCGCCGCGACCCCAGGATCATCGACCGCCGGCAGACCCTGCCGCCGGTGGACTTCTCCTTCCAGGGCAGCCTGCGGCCCTATCAGGAGGAGGCCATCGCCGCTCTCGGCCAGCGGGATTTCGGGGTGCTCGAGGCGGGTACCGGCTCCGGCAAGACGGTGATCGCCCTCGCCCTCATCGCCAGGCGGAAGCAGCCGACCCTGGTCTTGGTGCACACCAAGGAGCTCCTCTACCAGTGGGCGGAGCGGGCCAGGGCCTTCCTCGGCGTCGAGGCGGGGCTGATCGGGGATGGCAACTTCTCCATCGCCCCCCTTACCATCGCCATTGTCAATTCCGCGAAAAAACGGCTGGCCGAGCTGCCGGACAAGTTCGGCCAGCTCTGCGTGGACGAATGCCACCGGGTTCCGGCCTCCCTCTTCACCGAGGTGGTCTCTGCCTTTCATTGCCGCTATCTGCTGGGCCTTTCCGCCACCGCCTTCCGGCGGGACGGCCTCACCGGACTGATCTCCATCTACCTGGGAGACCGGGCCTTCAAGGTGGAAACGGAAGAGCTGCACGCCAGCGGCGCCGTGCTCAAGCCCGAATTCATCCAGCGGCCCACGGAATTCCGCTACGTCTACCGGGGCAACTACCAGGCCCTGATGAAGGCCCTCACCGGCGACGCGGCCCGAAACCAGCTCATCGTCGAGGAGATCGCCAGGGAGGCGACGACCGCCGCGGGCACCATCCTGGTGGTGAGCGACCGGGTCAGGCACTGCGAAGAGCTTTCGGCTCTTCTGGAAAAGCAGGGGATCCACTCCGCGGTGCTCACCGGCAAGCTGCCGGCGGAACAGCGCACCGCCCTGGTGGAGGAGATCCGCAAGGGAGGGATCAAGGTGCTCATCTCCACGGTGCAGCTCATCGGCGAGGGTTTCGACTGCCCGGACCTGGCCACCCTCTTCCTCACCACGCCCATCAAGTTCACCGGCCGCCTCCTGCAGGTGGTGGGCCGGATCCTGCGGCCGGCGCAGGGCAAGCAACCCAGGGTCTACGACTATGTCGATCCGGTGGGGGTGCTCTCCTCCTCGGCCCAGAGCCGCTGGCTCACCTTCCGCAGCTAGGCCACCCATCCTGACCTATTCTTGCAAAATCAGACAGTTACGCCTCCACTTTTTTTACCTTTGCAAAATTGTCGCACCATGTTAAGAAGGCTTATTTTGTGTGTTGTGAACGCCTATTCATTATTTAATTCCCGGAAGGAGATGGAGGAGAAGATGATCAAGAAAATTTCTACCGTGGCCCTGGCGACCCTGGTTTGCCTGCCCACGCTGGCCTCTGCCGGCGCAGGCTCCGATCGGGTGGCTGACCTTGAGAAGCAGATGGCGGAGATGAGCCAGCTCTTCAACGCCCAGATGAAGGCGATGAAGGATGAAATCACCGCCCTCAAGGCCCAGAACGCCGAAATGGGCAAGGAAGTGGCCAGCGCCAGCGAGGCCGCAAAAAAGGGGGTTGAGCTGCCGGAGTGGACCCAGAATCTCTCCCTGGGCGGCGAGGTCACCTTCCGGGGCTACAATCTGCAGAACGTCTGGGATTTCAACGACAACACCGACGGCGACAACCGCGACCTCTTCCGCCTCAAGGGCAGCCTCGCCGCCACCTACAAGGCCACGGACAATGTCAGCGCCAAGGTCCAGGTCACCAACCAGACCTGGGGCGAGGGGACCGGCACCGGCGACAACACCGACAACAAGGTCTTCCTGGACAACGCCTACATCAATGTGAAGAACCTGCTCAATCTGCCGGTGGAAGGCACCTTCGGCCGCCAGAACGTCATCTACGGCTCAGGCTTCGTCCTCCTGGACGCCAGTCCCAGTTCGGCTCCACCTCCATCTACTTCGACGGCATCAAGCTGCGCTGGAACCTCACCGACAACCTGATGCTGGACGGCATGTACCTGAAGGATCAGGAGAACAACACCGGCAACAATTACAACCCCGCCCTGGCATCCACCACCGGCGGTCGCGGCGACGACATCACCCTCTCCGGCTTCTACCTGACCAACAAGAAATGCCCCATCACCGGCATGCAGCAGGAGCTTTACGCCCTGAACCGCCACGATCAGTGGGTGGGCAAGGATATCTGGATGTACGGCGCCCGCCTCTCCGACAAGCTGGCCAACGGCTTTGACTACTCCCTGGAAGGCGCCCTCCAGACCGGCGACGCCACCGAGACCCTGGACCAGGACGCCTACGGCCTCAAGCTCGACGCCGGCTACACCTTCAAGGATCTGGGCTGGAAGCCGCGCCCCTACGTCGGCTATGCCTTGATGAGCGGCGACGGCAATGCCAATGACGGCGACAACGAGCAGTGGGATGTCTTCTACGGCGGCTGGCCGCAGTGGGGCGACCTCCTGGCCTGGAAGTATCTCAACATCGGCGCCGGAAACAACCTGAACACCGTCTATGGCCAGGACGATTACAGCAGGGTCACCGGGGAAGCGGTCTACTCCAACCTGCAGATCGCCACCCTCGGCGTGGGCTTTGTCCCCTTTGACAAATTCACCGCCAACCTCTCCTACTCGGACCTCCAGTTCGACGAGACCACCGGGGGCGTGGACGACGATTTCGGCGACTACTACCAGGCGACCCTCAAGTACCAGTACAACAAACACCTGAGCTTCTCCCTCTATGCCGCCCTGCTCGATCCGGGCAAGGCCTTCACCGATCAGGGCATGGATGACGAGGCCACGGAAGTGTACTGGGAAACCCAGTTCAAGTTCTAAGGGGCCTGTTCACGTTGTGTTCCGCAAGGGGGTGGCAGAGATGCTTCCCCCTTTTTTTGCCCTCCTCGCCCCCTGAGCATGGCGAAAGGAGGATGGCCGGCGGCCGGGGGCAGAAACTTGCCCGGGCAGGGCTTTCTGCCGGTTGAAGAGCGCGAGGATCCATGGTACAAGTCACCTTTCGCGATGCGTAGTTCTACCGACCAGCAATCGATCTCAAGGAGCAGACAGTGACGCAGAAAAAATCGGCCACAGAAAAGCTCTGGCTTTCCGGCAACGAGGCCCTGGCCATGGGCGCATACGAGGCCTCGGTGAAGGTCGCCTCGGGCTACCCCGGCACCCCGTCCACGGAAATCCTCGAAAATCTCGCCACCTACAAGGGTGTCTACAGCGAATGGGCGCCCAACGAAAAGGTCGGCCTGGAAGTGGCCATCGGCGCCTCCTTTGCCGGAGCCCGGGCCCTGGCCACCATGAAGCATGTCGGCCTCAACGTGGCGGCGGACCCGCTCTTCACCGCCTCCTACACCGGAGTGCGCGGCGGCCTGGTGGTGGTGGTGGCGGACGATCCTTCCATGTACAGCTCCCAGAACGAACAGGACAGCCGCAACTATGCCTATGCCGCCAAGCTGCCCATGCTGGAACCGGCCGATCCGGCCGAGGCCAAGGAGTTCCTGAAACGCGCCTACCAGATCAGCGAGGAGTTCGACAGCCCGGTGCTGCTCAGAAGCTGCACCCGGGTCGCGCACGTGAAGGGCGTGGTCACCAGGGGCAAGGTCGCCAAGNNCTGGCCACCTACGCCGAGACCTGCAAGGAAAATCGCCTCGAACTGGGCGACAAAAAAATGGGCTTCATCGCGGCCGGCACCAGCTACCTCTACGCCAAGGAATCCTTCCCCAAGGCATCCTTCCTGAAGCTCGGCATGGTCCATCCCCTGCCGGAAAAACTGATCCGTGAATTCGCCTCACAGGTGGAGACCCTCTATGTGGTCGAAGATCTCGACCCCTTCCTGGAGCTGCGCATCAAGGCCATGGGCATCGCCTGTCACGGCAAGGATCTGATTCCGGCCATCGGCGAACTCTCCCCCTCGGTGGTGGAAAAGGCGATCAGCGGCAAGGCCGGGGCAGCGACCTTCGCGCCGGTGGACCTGCCGCCGCGCCCACCCAACATGTGCCCGGGCTGCCCGCACCGCGGCCTGTTTTACAACCTGAACCGGCTCAAGGTCTTTGTCTCCGGCGACATCGGCTGCTACACCCTCGGCGCCCTGCCGCCTCTTTCCGCCATGGACGCCTGCGTCTGCATGGGCGCCAGCGTCGGCATGGCGCACGGCATGGCCAAGGCGCTGGGCAAGGAGGGGCTGGGCAAGGCGGTGGCCGTAATCGGCGACTCGACCTTCATCCACTCCGGCCTCAACGGCCTGATCAACACGGTTTACAACAACAGCTACTCCACGGTGATCATCCTCGACAACCGGATCACCGCCATGACCGGCCAGCAGCCCAATCCTGCCTCGGGCAGCACCATCATGGGCGAACCGGCCAATTCCATCGATTTCCCCGACCTCTGCCGGGCCATCGGCGTGAAGCACGTGCGGACCGTCAACCCGCACGATATCGAGGCCACCTACAAGGTGCTCAAGGAGGAGATCGAGCGGCCGGAACCTTCGGTGGTCATCACCCGCTTCCCCTGCGTGCTGACGCCCGAGGAAAAGAAGCGGGCCAAAAAGCCCTTCAGGAGCGCGATCGAGAACTGCACCGGCTGCGGCATGTGCCTGCGTCTGGGCTGTCCGGCCATCAACTGGGTACCGCTCACCGCCGGGGAGGCCAAGACCCTGGGCAAGAAAGAGAAACAAAAAGGCTACGCCCTGATCAACGAGGTGATGTGCATCGGCTGCGGCCAGTGTATCGGCCTCTGCAAATTCAAGGCGATCGCGCGCGGGGAGGGCAAATAATGAAAAACCAGGGGAACATCCATTTCTGCGGAGTCGGCGGCCAAGGCATCCTGCTCGCCAGCGAACTCACCGCCCATGCCCTGCTGGCCGCCGGCTTCGACGCCAAAAAGAGCGAGGTGCACGGCATGGCCCAGCGCGGCGGCTCGGTGGAGGCGCATCTGCGCTTCGGCAAGACCAAGGTCTATTCGCCCCTCATCGAGCCGGGAACCGTGGACCTGATGCTGGCCTTCGAAACCATGGAAGCGGCCCGCTACCTGCCCTATCTCAGCCCCAAAAGCACGGTGATCGTCAATACCCAGCGCATCGCTCCTCCCGCCGTGGCCACCGGCAAGATGGCCTATCCGGAGCACTGCCTGGCCGCCCTCGAGACAGCGGGCGTCAAGGTGATCCCGGTGGATGCCTTTGCGCTGGCGAAGAAGGTCGGCAACCTCAAGGCGGTCAACGTGGCCCTGGTCGGCGTTCTTTCCCGCTTCCTGCCCGTGCAGGAAGCCACCTTTGTCGAGGTGATCAAAGAACGGCTGCCGGCCAAGATTGTCGGGGTGAACCTGGCCGCCTTTGCCGAAGGCCGGCAAGCTGCCCGATAAAAATCAATCCCAACGCAAAGGCGCAGAGAGGCCAGGGAACAAAAGCACCACAAGATCTTTCTTTGCGACTTTGCGTCTTGGCGTTCATTCTTTTGCAGAGGACAGACTTATGATCTGGAACGAAGAATACGAAACCCTGCCGCGGGAGGCCCTGGAGGCCCTGCAGCTGAAGAGGCTCAAGGCCCAGGTGGAAAGGGTCTACGCCACGGTTCCCTACTACCGGCAAAAGATGGAAGAGGCCGGGGTTGCTCCGGGCGACATCAGACAGCTTTCCGACATAAAGCTCCTGCCCTTCACCACCAAGGAGGATCTGCGCAAGAACTACCCCTTCGGCCTCTTCACCGTGCCTCTGGACCGGGTGGTCCGCATCCATGCCTCCTCCGGCACCACCGGCAAGCCGACGGTGGTGGGCNNCTTTTCACCGGCGGCCTGGGCGCCCATTACGGGGCCGAGAACCTGGGCTGCGCGGTCATTCCCATCTCCGGCGGCAACACCAAGCGCCAGATCCAGATCATGCAGGATTTCGGCTCCACCGTCCTGCTCTCCACCCCCTCCTACGCCCTGAATATCGCCGACACCATGGCCGACCTCGGCGTGGATCCGAAATCGCTCAAGCTCCGGATCGGTGTTTTCGGGGCCGAACCCTGGAGCGAGCAGATGCGGGAGGAGATCGAACGCCGTCTCAACATCAAGGCCATCGACATCTACGGGCTTTCCGAGGTCATCGGCCCCGGGGTCGCGGCGGAGTGCATCGAGGAACAGAAGGGGTTGCACATCATGGAGGACCACTTCC
>DDXK01000103.1:17261-21145 GCA_002347185.1 Desulfobulbaceae bacterium UBA2262
AATGTCTTCCCCTCGCAGATCGAGGAGGTGATCATGGGGGTTGAGGGCGTGGAGCCCCATTACCAGATCGTCGTCACCCGCGACGGCTCCCTGGACAATATCGAGGTGCAGGTGGAGGTCAGCGAACAAATCTTCTCCGACGAGGTGAAATCCCTGGAGAAACTGGGTAAACGGCTGCAGACTGAGATCAAGGATCTCCTCGGCATCTCCTGCAGGATCAAGCTGGTGGAGCCGAAAACCATCCAGCGCAGCGAAGGCAAGGCCAAACGGGTCATCGACAACCGGAAGATCTAATTCCCTTTCTCAATCAGGATGGGAACGCGAAGGCGAGCGAGCAGCGACGGGACAGTGCAAGGAGTACGGCGAGGAGCCGCACCGCGAAACCGACAAAGTGAACGCTTGCCTGAGAAAGGGAATAACAACCGTGACGCCCGGCCGGCAGCCGGCGCCGTCATGCACACAGGAGGTTCGCCATGAAGGTCAAACAAATCGCCATCTTTCTGGAGAACAAGTCCGGCAGACTTGCCGACATCAGCCATACCCTGGCCGCAAACGCCATCAACATCCGCGCCCTTTCCCTGGCCGACACCGCGGATTTCGGCATCCTCCGCCTGGTGGTGAGCGAAACCGAGAAGGCGCAGCAGGTTCTGAAGAGCGCCGGCTTCACCGTGGGCATCACCGAGGTGCTGGCCGTGGAGGTGCCGGACAAGCCCGGCGCCCTGGACCTGGTTCTGCAGGTGGTGAGCAAGGCGGGCCTCAACGTGGAATACATGTACGCCTTTACCCGCAAAAGCGGAGAAACCGGCATGCTGCTCTTCCGCTTCGACGACCAGGAAAGAGCGATCAAGGCCTTTCAGGACGCGGGCTGCAAGCTGCTGAGCGACGAGGAGGTTCACGCGCTCTAAGGCCCAACCCCCGCTCTTTTTCATGCAAGCAGAAGCAGATCGCCCACCCGTTACCATTTTTTCAACCATTCAGGAGGGAAGTTATGAAACGCTTTGTCACAGGCTTCATCATGAGCACGGCCGTTCTGGCCATCTCGGCCACCATGGCGGTGGCCGGCACCATCAAGGTCGGCGCCATCCTCGCCGTTACCGGCGGCGCCTCGTTTCTCGGCGGCCCGGAAGCACGGACCATCGAGATGCTGGCTGAAGAAATCAACGCCAAGGGCGGAATCAACGGCAACAAGATCGAACTGCTGATCAAGGATTCCGGCGGCAGCCCGGAAAAGGCGATCAGCTTCGCCAAGCAGCTCATTGAGGAAGAGAAGGTCTTCGCCATCATCGGCCCCTCCACCAGCGGGGAGACCATGAAGATCAAGCAGATCTGCGAAGAAGGCAAGACCATCCTCCTCTCCTGCGCCGCGGCCGAGGCGATCGTCGACCCGGTGGCGAAATACGTCTTCAAGACCCCGCAGAAGGACAGCCACGCGGCCCAGAAGATCTTCACCACCATGAAGGAAATGGGTATTGCCAAAATCGCGGTGGTCAGCGGCAACACCGGCTTCGGCCAGGCCGGCAAGGCACAGCTCGAGAAGCTGGCCCCGGCGAACGGCATCCAGATTCTGGCCAACGAGGTCTATGATTCCAAGGCCACCGACCTTTCCGCGGTGGTGGCCAAGCTGATGGCCAACAAGGAGATCCAGGCGGTGATCAACTGGTCCATCGTCCCGGCCCAGGCCATCGTGGCCAAAAACATGCGCCAGGCCGGCTGGAATGTTCCCCTCTTCCAGAGCCACGGCTTCGGCAACATCAAATATGTCGAAGCGGCCGGCGCCGCCGCCGAAGGCATCATCTTCCCGGCCGGCCGCCTGCTCATCGCCGGCGAACTGCCGGAGAGCAATCCCCAGAAAGCGGTGCTGGTCAAGTACGCCAAAGACTATGAAGCCAAGTACAAAGAGACCGCCTCCACCTTCGGCGGCCATGGCTACGATGCCTTCATGATCCTGGCCCGCGCCATCGCGCAGGCCGGAAGCGACCGGGAAAAAGCCCGGGACGCCATCGAGAACATGCAGGGCTTTGTCGGCACCGGCGGCGTCTTCAACTTCACCGCCGCGGACCACAACGGCCTCGACATCGACGCCTTTGCCATGCTCACCGTGAAAAACGGCAAATTCGTCGAGTACAAGAAGTAACTCCTGAACCTCAGGAAACCCTGCGCCGCTCTTCCCGCCCAGGGAAGGGCGGCGCCTTCTCTTGACGGAACCCGACCAGATTTCAGACTCCTGGGGAGAGCGTTCGACCTTTTCCGCGAAGGCTGTCGCCAGCAATCTGAAACCCAGAAAACGATGACCACAGAACTTTTCAGCCAATACCTCTTCGCCGGCGTCACCTATGGCATCATTTACGCCATCGTGGGGATCGGCTTCAATATCATCTACAACACCACCGGCATCATCAACTTCGCCCAGGGCGAGTTCGTGATGCTGGGCGGGATGATCGCCATTTCCCTGGCCCAATGGCTGCCGCTGCCCCTGGCCATTGCCGTGGCCGTGGCTCTGGTCATGCTCATCGGCGCCCTGGTGGAGATGATCTTCATCCGCTGGCTGGACCGCCCCTCGGTGCTCAGGATGATCATCATCACCATCGGCATCTCCATCCTGATCCGCGAGGTCGCCCTCCACATCTGGGGCGAAGGCGTCCGCTCCCTGCCCTACTTCAACGGCAACGAGATCACCACCGTCTCCATCCTCGGCGCCAGGATTTCCCCCCAGGTTCTCTGGGTCATCGGCGTCTGCACCATCATGGTGGTCTGCCTGAGCCTTTTCTTCAGGTACACCCTGCAGGGCAAGAAGATGCAGGCCTGCGCGGCCAACAGGATGGCCGCCACCCTCTGCGGCATCAACACCAAGAACATGGTCACCCTTTCCTTCATGCTTTCGGCCGGGATCGGCGCCCTGGCCGGCTGCGTGATGAGCCCCATCACCTACACCCAGTATGACAACGGCACGGGCCTGGCGATCAAGGGCTTCACCGTGGCCATCCTCGGCGGCCTCGGCAACAGCATGGCCGCGGTGGCCGCCGGCCTGCTCCTGGGCATCATCGAAGCCTTCAGCATCAGCGTGGTGCCGCTGGCCTTTCAGGATGCCATTTCCATCAGCCTGCTGCTGCTCATCCTCTTTGTCCGTCCGCACGGCCTCTTCGGCCGCAAGGATGCCGCCGGCCTCAAGGAGTTTTAAGCGATGAAGCGGCATCTTCCCCTGGCATTCCTCGCCCTTGCCGTGATCCTGGTCCAGCTCCTCACCCAATGGACGGACAAGGGCTTTTACCTGACCCAGCTCACCATGACCGGCTATTATTCGCTGCTCATCGTCGGCCTCTGCCTGCTCATGGGCTATGCCGGCCAGATTTCCCTCGGCCACGCCGGCTTTTTCGCCATCGGCGGCTACCTTTCCGCCATGCTCACCACCCACAACTTTCTGCCCCACCGGGAGCACGCCCTGCTGCGCCTCGGCGACACCCTGGGCTTTCTGGCCCCGGGGCAGGGGCTGTTCGGCGAACCCACGCTCACCTTTCACCCTTGGGCCGCCTGCCTCTGCGCCCTGGTGGTCACCGTGCTGGTGGCCTACCTGATCGGCGTTCCTGTTTTGAAGCTCAAGGGCCACTATCTGGCCATGGCCACCCTGGGCTTCGGGATCATCATCTACCGCCTGGCTCTGGCCACGCCCATCTTCGGCGAAGCGGACGGCATCTCCGAGGTGCCGGGCTTCCCCCTGCCGTTCGGCCTTGCGGTGAGCGGCAGCTTCACGGCCAGGGTCAGCAACTACTACTTGGCCTGGAGCCTGGTCGCCCTCGCCATGCTTCTGCTCGCCAACCTGATTCACTCCCGGGTCGGCCGCGGCCTGCGCGCCATCCACGGCACCGAGGACGCCGCCAACGCCATGG
>DDXK01000005.1 GCA_002347185.1 Desulfobulbaceae bacterium UBA2262
GTTGTCTTCCCGGCATCGATGTGGGCTGCAATCCCGATGTTCCTTATCTTCGTAAGTCGTTCCAGTTCCCTTTTCATTTCGCACAAGATATTGAACTATTATGCCGGAAAAGTCAATAAATAAGGGGAAGTGTAAACCCCCACCCCGGGCAAGATAAATTTTGACAATATATCAGGCCTGTGTTAAAAATACGGTCTATGGGTCTCAAGGTTTATAACACCATCTCGGGGAAAAAAGAGGACTTTCAACCGGTAGACGAAGGGAAGGTAAGGTTCTACGCCTGTGGTGTGACGGTCTACGACTATTGTCATATCGGCCATGCGAGAAGCGCTGTCGTCTTCGATACCCTCTACCGGTACCTCAGAACGAAGGGATACGATGTTACCTATGTGAGAAACTTCACCGACATTGACGATAAGATGATCAACCGCGCCAACGAAGAGGGGATTACGGTACCCGAGCTTGCCGACCGATTCATAAGGGAGTACTATACGGACGCAGATGCGCTGGGCATCGCGCGCCCGACCCACAGCCCCCGCGCGACGAAGCACATCGGGGACATCATCGCGATGATACTACGGCTCATCGAGAACGGGCACGCCTACGAGTCGGGCGGCGACGTATACTATTCCGTGCGCAGCTTCGAAGCGTACGGGAAACTGAGCGCTCAGCCGCTCGAAAACCTGGAGTCCGGCGCGCGCGTCGAACCGGGCGAAAACAAGCGCGCTCCGCTGGATTTCGCGCTGTGGAAGGCCCAAAAGCCCAACGAACCCGCCTGGGATTCGCCCTGGGGGCCGGGCCGGCCGGGCTGGCACATCGAATGTTCGGCCATGAGCCGCAAGTACCTTGGCAACTCCTTCGACATCCACGGCGGCGGCAAGGATCTGGTCTTTCCCCACCACGAAAACGAACTGGCCCAGAGCGCGGGGGCGAGCGGGGAAGAATTCGTCAGATACTGGGTGCATCATGGCTTTGTCACCATCAAGGACGAGAAGATGTCCAAATCCCTGGGCAACTTCCTCACCATCCGCGAGGTGCTGGCCGCCTACCCGGCGGAGGCGTTGCGCCTCTTCATCTTCTCCACCCACTACCGCAACCCGCTCGACTACTCCGAGGCGGCAATGCTCGACGCGGTGGCCGGGCTGAACCGTCTCTACACCTGCCTGGCCGAAGTCGAACAGCTGCCGGACAAGGGCGTGGAGGGCGGAAATTCGACTATTACCAGGGCGGACCGGGAGAGGATCGCCGGCCTTGCGGAACGCTTTCTTGCCGCCATGGACAACGACTTCAACTCCGCCCAGGCGCTGGGCCATCTTTTCGAGGCGGTGAAAGTCCTGAACAAAATCCGCCAGCACCTGCCGGCCAAAGCATGCAGCGCTGACCTGGCCCTGTTGAGAAACGCCGCGGCCACCATCAGGGAGCTGGCCGCAAGCCTCGGCCTGCTTGCGGAAGAGCCCCTTTCCCACATGCGGAAGGAGCAGGGAAAACTCCTCAAGAGCCTGGACATCGCTCCGGCGGAGATCGAGCAGCTCATCGCGGAAAGAAAAAGGGCCAGGGAAGAAAAAAACTGGGGCCGCGCCGACGAGATCCGTGACCAGCTGCTTGCCCGGGGGGTGGAGATCAAGGACGGGCCGACGGGAACGACCTGGCAGGTAAAAGTCGCCTGAGATTTTCCCCGGCGCCGAGAACCTTTTGCATCGCGCCTCCATTCTGCTCTATACTGAGAAACATCCGGATCTGTTTTCGCCCTGTTTCCCTGTGTGACCAGGAGGCCCGCCATGCTGCGCGAACCAGCCGTTGCCCATCAGTTTTATCCCGGAGACCCGCGCACCCTGCGGCAAACCCTCGAGCGGCTCATCCCGGAGACCACGACAAAAGAGAGCGCCCTTGCCGTGCTCTCCCCGCATGCCGGCTACATGTATTCCGGGGCCGTTGCCGGAGAGACCTTTGCCAGGATCGCCCTGCCCCGCGACATCATCGTCATGGGTCCGAACCACCACGGCTATGGCGCCCCGGTGGCTCTGATGGACGCAGGGCGCTGGCTGATGCCTTTCGGGGAGGTGCCGCTCAACGAAACCCTGGCCAGACTGATCCTCTCCCGCTCCACCAGGATCGAAGCCGACCCCCTCGCCCACCGCTTCGAGCACTCCCTGGAGGTCCAGGTTCCCTTCCTCCAGTATCTGCGTCCGGATCTCACCCTCACCCCCCTGGTCATTTCCCATCTTTCCTACGAGGCGTGCTGCGAGGTCGGCGCTGCCCTGGCCGAAGCCATCGAGGCCTATGGCCAGCCGGTACTCATGGTGGCCAGCTCGGACATGACCCATTACGAGTCCCGGCAGGCGGCCACGGCCAAGGACGCCCTCGCCATGCGGCAGATCGCGGCCCTTGATCCGGAAGGCCTCTACAAGACGGTTCTGGGCAAACGAATAACCATGTGCGGGATCATGCCGGCCACCATCGCCCTCATTGCCGCGCTCCGCCTCGGAGCGACAGAAGCAAAACTGGTGCGCTACACCGATTCCGGCGAGGCAAGCGGCGACACCAATCAGGTGGTGGGCTATGCGGGTTTCGTGATTTCCTGAATAAAGAGGCGACCGGACGACAATAGTGCTTGACATCCTGGGCCTGTTCCTCTATTTTTTGACCGTTCTCAATACCCGTTGCTGGGGGATCGTCTAACGGTAGGACTGCAGACTCTGACTCTGCCTGTCGGGGTTCGAATCCCTGTCCCCCAGCCAAGCCAATACCAAGGGTTTCAGCCACTCAGGCTGGAACCCTTTTTTTGTACCGGAGGCACGGGGGGGCCACTGACCCCTGGCCGCCGCCTGCCTTAGAACCTGTCGCCGGCTTTCTGCCGCGCCTGGGCCGCCTTTTCCTTTTCCCCCATCTGCAGATAGGCCTTTTCCATCAGCAGCCAATTCTGTCCGATGATGGCATTGTTCCTGCCGGCAAGGCTGTTTGATTTCAGGCAGAACTGCACGGCCTGGCCATAATTGGCCTGGGCAAAACGGACCCTGGCCATGGCATGCCAGAGTTGCGCATCCCGCGGCGCCAGCCGCAGGGCCCGCTCAAGATGCAGCTCGGCCTTGTCCGGTTGCCCGGCCCGCATGGCTTTATTGGCGCTGGCCAGGAGGGTTCCTGCCTGGCCGGGCGGCGGCGGAATCTGGGTGAGAGGCGGCACTGCCGGGGCAACCTCCGGCGTCGCCCCGGGCCTGGCCTCCGGCTCTACCTGCGGTGGCGGCGGGGCAGAAGGAGATGGAGGGGCAGGCGGAACCTGCTCTCTGGCTTCCTCCTTGTAGACCGGCACACTCACCTTTTTGAGCGGTGCACAGCTCGTTGCGGCACAGGCCAGCGCCAGCAGGATCAAGGACCCTGGCAGGCCACACCGCTTCACAGCCCTTCTTTTCAGCATCCAGATCCGCGCCGGCATTCTCACTGAAACCACCCCCGAATCTTGTCCATCACCCCACCGACCCCTTGCTCCAGGGAATCCTTGAGGGATTCCGCGGCCGAATCTCCCTGCTCCTCAATGCTTCCTGCCAAAAAAGGCAGGCGCACCTGTTCGGCGGCGAGGAAAAAAGGCGTGGAGGAATACGCGAAGGTGTCCGGCCGGAACCACTGCCAGGCGATCCCCTCGGGCTCGACCAGCTCCAGGGGCTGCGGCCGCAGGGCGCGCATGATTTCTCCCCAGACCACCAGGGCGCCGCTGGCGCCGGTCAGCCCGGTGGGACGATTGTCATCGGTGCCGAGCCAGACCACCCCCACCTGCTCGCCGGTAAAGCCGGCAAACCAGCTGTCACGCTGATCGTCGGAGGTCCCGGTCTTGCCGGCTGCGTTGAGGGAGGGATCGAGGTACTGGGAAAGGCCCTTGCCCGTGCCGTTGCGCACCACCTGCTGGAGGGCGGTGTTGAGGAGGAAAATCTGCTCCGGGGCAAAACGCTGCTCGACAGAGAGCCCGAACCGCTTCACCACCGAGTTGTCGGCGGCCAGCACAGTGCTGATCGCCCGTTGCGGCTGATAAAAACCGCCGGAGGCCAGGGTCTGATACACCTGCGCCACCTGGAGCGGGGTCAGGGAAACCGCACCCAGCAGGAAGGAGGGGTAGGCAGGGAATTCTCCTTGCACGCCCAGGTCCTTCAGGGTCTGCACAACCTTTGCCACTCCCACGTCCATGCCGATCCTGACCGTGGCCAGATTCAGGGAATAGGCCAGTCCGAGATACATCGGCACCCGGCCATGTTCGCTCCGGTCATAATTCCTGGGAGTCCAGGGCTTCCCCCCCACGTTGGGCAGAGTCAGGGCGGTGTCCTCCACCGGCGTCGTCAGGGTGTATCCCTTGGCCAGGGCCGCGAGATAGACGGCGGGCTTGACGAGGGAACCTATATGCCGCCTGGCGTCCAGGGCGCGATTGAACCCCGATTGCAGGGGAGCGCGGCCGCCGGCCAGGGCGAGGATCTCCCCGCCTTCCCGCCGGGTGATGATCACGGCGCCTTCCAGTCCGGACCGCCCCGTTTTCTTTTCCAGCCTGGCGATGGCGGCGGCCAGCTGGCGCTCCACAGCCATCTGCACCTGTGGATCCAGGGTGGTGAAGATCTTCATGCCGTCGCTGGCGAGGTCCTCTTCCCGATACTCCTCGACCAGCTGACGGCGCACCAGATCGAGAAAGGCCGGAAAGCGGTTGAAGCCGTTGCCGGTGAGCACCTGGCTGTCCAAGGGCGCAGCCTTGGCGGTTTTATACTGCGCCTCGTCAATGACCTTCTCCGTCCGCAAGACCTCGAGAACGACCTGGCGGCGCTTGAGGCAGCGTTCCGGATGCTTGCGCGGATCATAATAGGATGGACCGCGCACCATACCGACCAGAGTGGCGATCTGGGCAGGGGAAAGATCCGCGAGGTCGCGCCGGAAGTAAAAAAGGCTGGCCAGGCCGAAGCCGTGCACCGCCCTGCCCCCGTCCTGGCCGAGAAAGATCTCGTTGGCATAGGCGGTGAGGATATCTTCCTTGCCGTAATGGGCCTCAAGAAGCACGGCCATGATCGCTTCATTGAACTTCCGCCACAGGGTTCTCTCATTGGTGAGGAAAAAATTCTTCACCAGCTGCTGGGTCAGGGTGCTCCCGCCCTGCACGGTTTCCCCGGCCATGACGTTGGCAAACAGGGCCCGGAGGATGGCAAGCGGATCCAGGCCGCCATGGCTGTAAAAATTCCGATCCTCCACGGCCAGGAGGGTTTTGACCAGCAACTCCGGCAGCTCGGCCCGGGAGAGCACGAGTCTGTCCTCATGCTGGCGGGGGTGGAAGCTGCCGATCCTGGCTGGATCGAGACGCAGGCCATCCACCGCCTCGCCGCTGCCGCTGCGAACGATGCTGGCCAAGGTGTCGCCGCTGAAAAAGAGGGTATATTCCGCGGAATTTTCCTCCCCATCCGGGAAATGAAACCCCCTGGTCACCAGATGCACGGCCCCTTCCTGCCGGTCATAGCCACCAGGATCCACGGCCCGCTTGTCCCGGCGGTACCCGGCCAGCTGGAGCTCTTCCTCAAGCCCCTGACTGGAGAGCGCCAGCCCGGGGTAGAGCTCCAGCGGCCTGGCATAGACGACCGCGGGCAGAGCCCAGCGCTTGCCCTCGAATTTTTCGCGGATCACCCTGTCCAGATAGGCGACATAGAAGGCAAGGCCGACCGCCGCAAGGAGCAGCGCCAAAACGAGCCATTTGCCAGCCGGCGCAATGCCCGGCCCGCCACCGCTTGGGGCTTTCTCTTTTTTTATTCTTTTCCGTATCACGTGTTTCTTCCCACTCCCCTGTGAATACAGCCTCGAGATGCGCAACTATTGCACGATCCCGCGCCAAGTTCAACAGGCAACCCGCATTGATCGCGCCCCGAAAGATATCCCCCCCGCGCCCATGGAACCCAGCCGCCCTTTCTCCTCGCCGGGGAGAAAGAAAGGAGCTATACGGGATCGCGGAGAAACAATTTTCCAGGGGAAAAAGTTCGCGGGGCCAGGACGGAATTGCCTCGTGTTTCTTACCATGGAAACGGAAAAAACGCTTCAGGCAATCTTCCGCCGCCGGATCATGAAGTAAAGGACCGGAACCGCCATGCGGCTGATGAGCAGGGAGGCTATCTCGCCAAACATCAGGGCGATGGCCAGCCCCTGGAAGATCGGATCGGCAAGGATCACCGAAGCCCCCACCACCACGGCCAGCGCGGTGAGAAGCATGGGCCGGAAGCGGATGGCTCCGGCTTCGACCACGGCCTCGGTGAGCGGCTGGCCATGGGAAAGGCGCAGCTCGATGAAATCGACAAGAATGATGGAGTTGCGCACCACAATGCCCGCCCCGGCCATGAAGCCGATCATGGAGGTGGCGGTGAAGAAGGCGCCAAAGCCCCAATGGGCCGGGAGGATGCCGATGAGGGAAAAGGGGATGGCGGCCATCACCACCAGAGGCACCACATAATCCTTGAACCAGCCCACCATGAGCATGTAGATCAGGATCAGCACTGCGGCGAAGGCCAGGCCAAGGTCGCGAAAAACCTCCAGGGTGATCTGCCACTCGCCGTCCCACTTCAGGGAGGAATTCAGCTCGTCGAAGGGCTGGCGCAGGTTATGGATCATAATCCTTTCGCCTCCGGCCCCGTATTCCTCCCCGTCCAGAGCGGCCAGCTCCCTGTTGATGGCAAGGATTGCATAGGCCGGGCTTTCCGCGGCGCCGGCGACATCGCCGGTCACATAGATGACCGGCTTGAGATTCTTCCGGTAGATGGGCTGCTCCACCGCTTCCTCCCCGACCAGGACCAGCTCCCCCAGGGGCACCAGGGCCCCGGCCGGATCGCGGCCAGAGCGGAGACGCAACCCGAGCAGGTCATCCACCCTGGCCCGCTGCTCCCTGGGCAGCTGGAGGATGATCTCGACCGCCTCCTTCTCCCGGGGCTGGTGCAGAAGGTCTACCGCCAGCCCGCTGGTTGCCAGCTCCACGGTCCGGACGATTGCATCCTCGGAGATGCCGTGCAGGGCAGCTTTTTCCTTGTCCACCGTAAAAACAAGCCGCTGCCGCGCCTCCTCCCGATACCAGTCCACATCCACCACCCCTCCTGTGCGGGAAAAGATTTCCTTCACCTTCCCGGCAAGGCGCAGGCGCGCCGCGTCCGTCGGTCCGTAGACCTCGGCCACCAGGGTCTGCAGGACAGGAGGGCCGGGCGGCACCTCGGCCACGGCCACGGTGGCCCCGTACCCGGCGGCGATGGCCGCGAGCCGGGGGCGAATGCGCTTGGCGATCTCGTGACTCTGTGCCTTCCGCTCGCCCTTGGGCAGCAGATTGACCTGGATATCGGCCAGATTGGCGGAATTACGCAGATAATAGTGGCGGACCAGGCCGTTGAAGTTGAAGGGCGAAGCCGTGCCGACGTACACCTGATAATTGACCACCTCGGGCTCGCTGCCGATGGCCGCCGCCATCTCGCGTGCTACCCGGGCGGTGTGTTCAAGGGTCGAGCCTTCCGGCAGATCGAGAACCACCTGAAATTCGCTCTTGTTGTCAAAAGGAAGCATCTTCACCCTGACCTGGCCGAAAACAACCAGGGAGCAGGAGCCAAGAAGCAGGATGACGATCACGGCAAAGAAGAGGAGCCGCCAGCCGGAACTGGCCAGGAGCGGATCCATGATCCGGTGATACAGGCGGGTAAAGAAATCATCGGGTGCATGCCCATCGCCTGCTCCCCCCTCGGCGGGGGGCGGCGCATCGCTGACAGCCGACGCCTCCGTTGCCCGCAAAACCCGAGTTGCCGCCCAGGGAGTGACGGTGAAGGCGATGAGCAGCGAAAAAAGCATGGCTGCTGAGGAGCCGACGGGAATGGGCCGCATGTAGGGGCCCATGAGTCCGCCCACAAAGGCCATGGGCAGAATGGCGGCAATCACCGCCCAGGTGGCGAGAACCGTGGGGTTGCCCACCTCGCGCACCGCCCCGATGGCGATCTCGGCCAGGCCACGGCCGCGGTTGACCGGCAGCCGCATGTGCCGGACGATGTTTTCCACCACGACGATGGCGTCATCCACCAGGATGCCAATGGAAAAAATCAGGGCAAAGAGGGTGATGCGGTTCAGGGTATAGCCGTAGAGATAGAAGAGCAGCAGAGTCAGGGCCAGGGTTGAGGGGATGGCGAGGATGACGATGATGGACTCGCGCCAACCCAGAAAGAAGAGGATGAGGAGCGCCACACCGAAGACAGCGATGGCCATGTGCAGCAGCAGCTCATTGGATTTCTCCGCCGCGGTCTCGCCATAGTTCCTGGTCACGCTCACCGTGACTTCCGCCGGAATGAGGCTCCCCTTGAGGGAATCGACCTTGGCCAGCACCGCCGCCACCACCTGCACGGCGTTGGCCCCGGGCCTCTTGGCCACGGAGAGCGTCACGGCCGCCTCCTCGCCCCGGCCCTTGCCCTGCCCGAAGAGGACATAGGTATCCGGTTCCGCCGGGCCGTCGATGATCTGCGCCACCTCCTCCAGGTAGACCGGCCGCCCCTGGCGGACGCCAACCACCACCCGGCCAAGCTCGGCGGCGGAAGCAAGAAAGGCCCCGGCCTGCAGGAGCACCTCCTGATCCAGGGCGCGGAGACTTCCGGCCTGGCTCTGGCGGTTTGCCTGCCGCAGGAGGGGGGCCAGTTCCGCCACGCTGAGTTCCCGGGCGGCGAGAAGGAGAGGATCAAAAAGCACCCGCATCTGCCTCGGGCTACCGCCGATGAGCCTGGTCTCGGCCACGGCGGGGATGCTTTTTACGGCATCATCCAGCTGGGCGGCCAGTCGCCGCAGGGTGAAATGATCATAGCCGGTGCTGTGCAGGGTCAGGGCCAGGACCGGCACGTCATCGATGGTGTGCGGCTTGATGAGCGGCGCGGCAACACCCTGGGGAATGCGGTCAAAATTAGTGGCGAGCTTCTGGTTGAGACGGACGATGGCGTCCTCAAGCTTTTCCCCCACCAGGAAGCGGGCTATGAGCAGGCATTGCCCCGGCATGGAGGTGGTGTAAAGATACTCCACTCCGGGTATTTCGTAGAGCAGTTTTTCCATGGGGATGGCCACCCGCTCTTCAACCTCCCTGGGGGTGGCGCCGGGCATGGCGACCATGATGTCGATCATGGGCACCTTGATCTGCGGCTCTTCCTCGCGGGGAAGCATGAGCACGGCCAGTAGGCCGAGCAGCAGCGAGGCGACGATGCCGATGGGGGTCAGCTTGGAATCGACAAAGAACGCGGCCAGCCGGCCGGAAAAACCCAGGGCTGCTTTGGCGGAATGGGGTTCCATGCGCCTAGGGCTCCACCTGCACGGGCTGTCCGTCCCGGAGCGGGGCGGCGCTCTCCACCACCACCAGCTCTCCCTCGCGCAGACCGCTCAATATCTCGATCAGCCCTTCGCGCTCCTCGCCGCTGCGAACCAGGCGCAGCTCCGCCCGCCCCTCCGCCCGCACCAGAAATACCCTTTCCATCTGGCCAAACCGCGACACCGCCTCCACAGGGACCATCAGCCCCGGCCCGGCAAAGCCCGGCAGGCCCACCCGCGCGTGCTGGCCGACCCGGGCCTTGTCCGCGCCAGTGAGCGCGAGCTTCAGCAAAAAAGAACGGGAGCCGCTCTCCGCCGCCGGCGCCATCTCCTCAACCTTCCCGGCACCGCGAAAACCTGCGGCGGGAACGGTCAGGGGCAAACTGTCGCCAGGCTTGACCAGGCGGGCCAGGGATTCCGGTACCGCGGCGACGACCTGCAGGCGTTCGCTGTTCACCAGAACGAGAAGGGGCAGGCCGGGCATGGCCAGATCCCCAACCCTGACCAGCTTTTGCGAGATATGGCCGGCAAAGGGCGCAACAATGCGGGTATGGGCCTCGATGGCCTTCGCCTCGCGCAGAGCCGCCTCAGCAAGGCGACGCTGTTCGGCCAGCTCCTTCACCGCCTCCGGAGCGGCCGCCTCCTTGGCAAGCAGGCGGCTCTCGCGCTCATGGTGCCGGACGGCCTGGGCCATTCGCGCCTCAGCCTGCGCAACCCGTGCCGTAATCTCGGCGGCGCTGATTTTCACCAGCAGATCACCCTTGCCCACCTCCGCCCCGATGAATACCGGCAGCTCCTCGATGAGGCCGGCAACCCTGGCGGCAATAGTGGCTGAATGCACCGCCTCGACGGTGCCCGCTGTTTCAAGGGGAGCCTCGGATTGCGCACCTACGGCAGCGACAACCCGCACCCGAATCGTCGGCAGCGTTTTCACCGGAAGGCCCTCTTCCGGCTCCGCACCGCAGCCGCCGAGAAAAAACAGCGCAGAAAAGAAAAGAGCTTGCACATATCGCCAGGGAACCATGAATTTCCTCGTTGCAATCCTTGCCCGCCAACCGCCCTTAACGCTGCCCAGCGCCACCCGTCCCCTGGGGAAACTGGTCCAGCCCCAGAGCGCGGCGCAGATCGGCAACACCATTTTTTTCCGCTCCCCGGGCAATGGCACGCCGCACCACCGCCTCGGTCAGCCGCTTTTCCGCGGCAATGAGGTCTGAGGCAAGAAGCAGCCCCTCCTGAAAGCGTTCCCGATAGATCCGAACACTTTCCTGAGCCAACGCCACGCTTTCCTCCGTGGTCCGCAGCCGCTCCCGGGCATCCAGCAAGGCCAGCCGAGCCTGCTCGACCTCCAGGCCGATGGCAAGCTCGAGCTTCCGTTTCTGCTCGCGGGCCTCGGCGAGCACGGCCACGGCCCGGCTCACCTCGGCGGAAGTCCGCTGACCGTCAAAGAGGTTGTAACGGAGCCTAACTCCGGCCTCCCAGGAATCACCAGTATGGTCCAGCACCTCGCCCCGCTCCACCCCGTAGCCGGCATACCCCTCGACTGAAGGATAATGCCCGGCTCCAGCCAGCCGGACTCTTTCCTCCGCCGCCCTGATCAGTTCCGCAGCCCCCTGCAGTTCTGGCCTCTGCTCGGAGAGCGCCTCCTGTGGCACCTCCTGGGGCGTTTCCTCCACCTCGTCCAGAAAAACTTCCTCTCCCTCAAGGCCGAGCAGAACCAGGAAGACCTTCCGCGCCAGGGCCAGACCATGCCTTTCCCGGCTGAGCTCCTCACGCCGCCTCGCATGCTCTACTTCGAGGGCAAGCAGATCAGCACGGAGAAGCACTCCTTCCTGCTCCCTTGCCCTCGCCACCCGCAGAATTCCCTCGCTGTCCGCAACCGCAGCTTCACGGCCGCGGACAAGTTCCCCGGCCTGCACGATCTGGTTGAAAGCGCGCACCACTTCAAAGGAAAGCCGGGAACGTACGGCTGCAGAAGCCAGGCGCGCGGCAGCCCCTTCCGCCTCGGCGGCAGACAATCCGGCCTGGTCGCGCCAGCCGTTAAAAATCGCGTAGCCGAGACGAACGGCAAAAGAGAGACTGTCGGTGTGACCGGGGTTGTTGAAGTCGATTGCCTCGCTGAACGCGCCCTGATTGAGGATGTTGCCAAAGGAATACATCGGCGTATTGGTCAGGGTGTAGTGGGAGTATGCCGTCAGCTGCGGAAGAAAAGAGGCTTTCTCCGAGGCCACGACTGCGGCGGCCGCCTCGATCCTGCGCAGAGCGGTTCTGGCATCCGGATTATTACCCAGGGCAAAACGCACCGCATCCTGCACCTTCCATATCCTGGGGCGAACCTTCTCGGCGCCAGCCTCTCCGGACCGCGTAAAGCCAGGCGGGCAAAGGAAAAGCAGGGTACAGAGAAGCCCGATGGACAACCTGCGGGGAAGCAAGGCTGGGGCTCTCTTCTTTTCCGGGAGGGACATCATGGGGGTTCAGCTCTCGCTTCCTGGAAACAGTGGAAAAACAGGGAACGCCCAGGGATAAGTCAGGCAAGAGGCGTCGGCCTCGACGGTTGCCCGGCTCCATCATTCTATCACAGATGCGGGGCAGCTCAATGGGAGGGGAAAAAAAAGCGCTGCGGAATTCCGCAGCGCCTGAAAAACAAAACAAATCGTCGGAGAACTATTTTTTCAAACGCGCGTCCAGTTCCTTCTGAACCTGATCACTGATATCCAGCGCATCGTCGGCATAGAGAAGGCCGGTTCTGTTGCGAAGCCCCTTCATGGTGTACTCCATGATCAGGGAATAGCCGTTTTTCTTGCCGACTTCTGCGATAACCTCATGCAGCTCCTTGAGGATCGGCTCCATGATCTTCTTCTCGAGCTGTTGAATTTCCTGCTTGGCGTCCTCGGTTTTCATCCCGTAATCGCGGAGCCTCTTCTGGTACTCACGCTCTTTTTCGCCGCGGACCTCATCGCTCCAGGCCGAGCTTTTCTTCTCAATCTCATTTTTCATCGCGGTCAACGCATCTTCATCCGCTTTGAACCTGGCCTGAAACTTCTCAACCTCGGCCTGCAAGGTCTTTTGCGCCTCCTGGGCAGCCTTCGAAGTGCCAAGGATTTTCTGGATACTGATGGTTGCAACCTTCACCTGCCCTTTCTCCGCCGAAGCCTGCTCGACGAAGAAGGCGGCCGTTGCCACACAGATAACCAGCAACACACTGAGAACTCTACTCTTCATAGCCATCCCCTATTCAATATCAGCCGGGAACTTCCTGATAGTGCCCGCCCGTGGGCCGGCACTTAATGGAGAAAACAAAAAAGAGAGATGGGGGAGACACAGCCCCCCCATCTCTCTTTACCGGCACGAAGCCGCTTACTTGATTACGACAAAGTCGTCACGACGATTCTGGGACCAGGCGTGCTCATCATGGCCGTAGTTCAGAGGCCGCTCCTCGCCGTAGCTCAGGGTATCGATACGGCTTTCGACAACTCCCATGTTGATGAGGAACTTCTTGCCAGCCATGGCGCGTCTCTCGCCCAGTGCCATGTTGTACTCGTTGGTGCCGCGCTCGTCGGTATTGCCTTCGACCCGAACACGGACGGACGGGGAAGCGTTCAACAGCTCCGCGTTCTTGGTGATCCGCCCCTCCTGGTCAGCCCGGATATTGGACTTGTCGAAGTCGAAGTAAATCGGCAGCATCGGCGCAGTGGTACGCCCCTCGAGCACCGCTCCGGTATCCCCGCCGGCCCAGCCCTTGTCGGTAAGAGACTCTTCCCGCCCAGAACCGTCGCCGATGTCGGCTTTGACTCCACCACCAGCAAGATCCTTGTCGCTTTGCACTTTCTTTGCACAACCGCCCGCAAAAAGAGAAAGGGCAATCACCGCAGAAGCTACAGCCATAAACCGAAACATCTCTTTTTTCATCTCTCTCCAACCTCCAGATAATTTTATTGACAGATTATCAGCTTTGAAAATCAAGTTTTGACTACTGATTATCAGTCTGAGAATCAGATATATAGTTTTGAATTCTAGCACCATTCCTGAAAATTGTTAAGCGAATTCAGAGGCTCCTCAAAAAATTTCTTTTTATATTCCGGTAAGTAATCAATTATATATATTGTTTTCCCCTCACCGGTGAAACGCCAGGCGATAACACTATTTCCTTGCATACACACTGGAACTGGGTATAATTCCATGCTATTTTCAAAAGTGGCATCAGGCTTCCGACCGTTTGCCATGCACCATCAACCCCTTGGAATATCCGGCAGCAAGCCCCCCTCCCAGCCATGATCCCCCGCAAACCCTCCCCCCCCAATCC
>DDXK01000058.1:0-23574 GCA_002347185.1 Desulfobulbaceae bacterium UBA2262
CGGCCGCTGCGAGGCCTGCGAGGGAGAGGGAGTGATCAGGATCGCCATGCATTTTCTCCCCGATCTCTACGTGACCTGCGAGACCTGCCACGGCCGGCGCTACAACGAGGAAACCCTGGACATCGTCTACCGGGGCAAGTCCATCGCCGAGGTGCTGGCCATGAATGTGGAGGAAGCTCTGGCCTTTTTCGACAAGGTGCCCCAGATCAAGGGCAAGCTGCAGACCCTCTGCGAGGTCGGGCTTCCCTATATCTCCCTGGGTCAGTCCTCGGTGACCCTTTCCGGCGGCGAGGCGCAGCGGATCAAGCTNNCCTGGACGAACCCACCACCGGCCTGCATCCCGCCGATATCCAGCATCTGCTGCATGTGCTCAATCGCCTGGTGGACGGCGGCAACAGCGTGGTGATCATCGAGCACAACCTGGACGTGATCAAGACCGCGGACCATATTATCGATCTTGGCCCCGAGGGCGGGGACCAGGGAGGGGAGATCGTTGCCCAGGGCACGCCCGAGGCGGTGGCGGCCGAGTCGCGCTCCCATACCGGCCGCTTTCTGCAGAAGATCCTGGCGGGCTGAAGGGAAAGAAAGCAAAAGACCCTTTGACCTTTCGGCGTATTTCATTATAAAGAAGTGAGCATTGCGACTCGAGAGGAGCTGTGGCGCGCGCCACGCGGATGGATGAACATCAAGCAAAAAGGACGAACCCATGTCGGAACAGAATGACGAGACTGCCCAGGCCCAGCAGCCGCCCGTATTTCGCCTGCAGAAGATGTACGTGAAGGATCTTTCCTTTGAAAACCCCAATGCGCCGGCGGTGTATCTGGAAAAGGGCGAGCCCAAGGTGGACCTGAATCTGGGCCTGAAGCACAAGAAGCTCGATACGGCGGATCATTACGAGGTGAGCCTGGCCGTCACCGCCAAGGTGACCAACAGCCAGACCGAAAAGGCGCTTTTCATCATCGAGGTGGAACACGCCGGCGTCTTTCTGCTCAAAAACATCCCGGAGGAGCATCTGCCCGCGGTGCTGGCGGTGGAATGCGCGGCCCTGCTTTTTCCCTTTACCCGGCAGGTCATCAGCCAGGCCTCGGTGGACGGCGGCTTTGTTCCCTTTCTCATGGAGCCGATCAATTTTCTGGCTCTGTACGAGAACTCCAGAAAGCAGAAGGCCCAGGCCGAAGCGAAGCAGTAGTTTCCGGCGCTGCCAGGAGATAAAAAAAAGCCGGCGCAAGCCGGCTTTTTTTGTGGGCGGAATCCGTCTCCTCACTCGCCCGGTTCTGCTTGCCCTCCTTCTCTCTCGCCGCGCAGCAGCCCCTCCGGACTGGCGGCCAGCAGGTCGGCCAGAGCGCCGCTGCTGGCCCGCACATAGAAGGGCGAGTCCGAGGATTTCAGGACCGCGGTGTTGCTCACCGGGTCCGGCGCCCCGATGAGCAGGGTGGTTTCTTTCCCCTTCCCGGCCAGGGTGAGCCTGGCCGCCGGCGTCATAAGGCCGTATTCGCTTTTTTCCTCGCGGCCCAGGTATTCGTTGAGGGTGATGCGCCTGGCCGCGTCGACCAGGGCCTGGGCCCGGGCCTGGTCCACGGCGGTTTCCGCCTGCCCTGCCGGCAGCCAGACCCCTTGTTCCCCTTTTTTCAGGTGCAGGGAGCCGGCGCTGTTTTCGATCCGCACCTCGGCAAGGCTCTCATCCGGCAGATCCACATAGTCGGACAGCCACCAGGCAGAGGCTTCCAGGGGGAAATCCCAGGCGGAGAACTCCCTGGCCAGGTAGACGCGCTCGTCGCCTTCGGCGCGGACATGGGTGCTTTTGTGGGAGGGCGCGCTGCCCAGGTACAGGCTTTTTTCCCTGCCGTCGGCCAGGGTCAGGGTGAGCAGCAGGTTGTATTTTTTTTCTCCGACCAGAAAGCGGTTGTGGCTCTCGCGGGTGCGGGTGACCAGACGGTCTGGAGCGAGGGCGGTGAGGGCTTTGAGCGCTTTGTCGATTTTCCGGCGGTCAGCGGGCACCTTGCCCTCGGTGCTGACGATCCAGCCTTCCTCGGTTTTTCGCAGATCGGCCTTTCTTCCTTCGTCTCCCAGGATCGTGAGCCCGGTCACCAGCGAAGGCTCGATCCCGGCAAAAAAGTGCTGTCTGGTCTGCTCCCCATCCCGGTCGTTCAGGGAGAGGATGGCCAGCAGGCCGAGCTGCAGGCAGAGCAGGGCCAGAAGAAGAGAATTGCGCTTGTTCATCATCCGGTTCCTTTCAGCTGACTGGATCGTCAAGAAGCAGCGGCCGCTCGCGCAGCCGGCGGCGGTGTCCGTACCAGCTCACCAGCAGCAGGGCCGCCAGGGCCAGGCCGTAGTTGAGCCATTCCCAGAAGGCCTGCTGGCGGGGGGTTACCGGCGGCAGCACCCGGGCGTGCGAGCCGCGGGAGCGGATGGCCAGCAGCCCCTCGTCCTCCACCGACCAGTCGATGAGGTTCTGTAGAAATTCCAGGCTGTTGAGAATGCGGTCCTGGCCCATGGACTGGGCGATGGAGATCACCGTATCGCTGATGAACTCCGAGCTGCCCACCACCACCAGTCGGGAGGATTCCGGAGACTGGGGGATGAGCGGGGTCAGCGGGGCGGGCGCGGGCCGTTTTTCCTGCGCCTGCCCCGCGTCCGGCGCCGTGCCGGACGCGGGCAGGCGGGGATCGGGCTTCTCCTTGAAAAAGCTGGGGAAGGAACCCTGCAGGGAAACAGCCAGGACCCGACTCTCTTTTTCTTCTCCCTCGGCAAAGCCGAAACGGGGAAAGCGTTCGAAGTCCGGTTGAATGTTGGTGTCGTAGTGCAGCCAGGAGGCGGGGCTCGAGGCAAGCAGGGTCACCTGCTTGAGCCCCTTGGTCTTCTCTGCGTCCACCGAGAGCGGGGAGGCCCAGTTCATGGTCACCGTGGCCAGGTTGGCGACGGCGGGATGATCTTTGGCCATGCCCTGGGCCCGGACATCGACAAAGAAGGGGTAGTCGATCTGCCGGATCTCCTGGATGACGATGCCGCCGAGATCCCTGGCCACGGGAACCGGGAAGGGTTCGTTCTGGCTGTCCATGACCAGGGCCTTCTCCTGGCCGACGCCGTAGTGGGCCAGCAGGTCGGCAAGGCCATCCTTGCTCTCCTTGAGATTGATGGTCTGCTGGCCCGGTTCCAGGTCGAGCACATAGCTGCCCGCCAGGGCGACCACGCTGCCCCCGCGCATCAGGTACTGGTCGATGGCTAATCGTTCCACGTCGGAAAGATCCTGGGGCGCCACCACCAGCAGGACATCGACCTCGCCGGGCACATGGCCGCCCTTGAGGTCCAGGGGCGAGACGTTGTAATTCTCCCGCAGCACCTGTGGGAAGAAGCGGTACTGCTGGCCGCCGCCCTGCAGCATGGCCTGGGCCTGGGCCGGGGTCCAGACGCCGATGGTTTTCAGGAAGCCGGCAGAGGTGCGCTTGATGGCCGCCTCGATCTCCTGGCGGATTTCCGCCGGACCCATGCCGCCGTCCAGAAAGATCCGCTCATGCCTGTCGTTGACGGTGAGGAGCAGGTGCAGATAGAACTCTTCTTCGGCAAAAATGGAGCTGGCCAGGGGCTTGATTGCGAAGCGGCTGTTCGCCTCCTCCCGGGTCAGCCCCGCAGCCGGATCGTCGAGGTTGAGGGCGGTGAAGTCCAGTTTCCCGCCCGACTCCTCGGCCAGGGCCCGG
This sequence comes from Desulfobulbaceae bacterium UBA2262, assembly GCA_002347185.1. Classification (GTDB taxonomy): domain Bacteria; phylum Desulfobacterota; class Desulfobulbia; order Desulfobulbales; family Desulfurivibrionaceae; genus UBA2262. Next base: position 3,696 of record DDXK01000058.1, read on the forward strand.
CCGACTTCGCTGATCGCTTGCGGCAGCCCGGCAAGCTGGGTAGGCAGCGCGGCCGGGGTCAGAAGCGCGGTGAGCTGCATGGGCTTGTCGAGCCGGGCAAAGATCAGGTCCAGGCTCTCAAAGCCATAGACCGCTTTCTTGATCGACCGGGTCAGATCGTATTCCAGGTTGCGCAGGCTCACCTCCAGCTGGCCGTCCGGCCTGGTCCGCGCCTCGATAAGATCGTTGAAGCCCAGGGTCACGTACTGGTCGCCGTATTTCACGAGAATATTGAAATAGGAATTGACCACCGCCGCCTCGTAGCGGCCTGCCACCTGGAAGGGGACCGGCTTGATGCCGTACTGCTGGTTGGCCTCGACCTCGGCCGCCTCGTCGAGGCGGGGATCGACAAAGGAAACGCTGACCCTGCCGCCGGAGGCGATTTCATACTCCTGCATGAAGTCGCGGATGCGTGGCACCAGCGGGGCCAGCAGGGGATGGGTCTTTTCGCTGAAATAGCCGCGGAGCAGAAGGGGTTCGGGCAGATTGCCGATGAGGTCGCGGGTGGCGGCGGAGACGGAAAATTCGCGCTGCTCGGTGAGATCGAGGCGCAGCCAGTGCGCCTTGGCCAGCCAGAGATTGAGGGCGAGGAGGTTGGCGACGAGCAGGAGTACTCCCAGCTTTGCGTTGCGCCGGTGGCTGGCGGTGCGCTTTCCCTTGCTCCAGCGCGTGGCGTCCAGGGAGACGGTGTTCAGGGCCAGGAAGGCCACGGTGAGGGAGAGGTAGTAGACCAGGTCGCGCAGGTCGATCACCCCGCGCTCGATGCTCGCGAAACGGCTGCCGGTGCCGAGGCTCTGGAGCAGCTCGGTGGCGCTGGTGCCCAGAAAGCCGGTGATGCCGCTGCTGCCCAGGAGATAGAGAAAGCCGCCCACGAGCACCGTGCCGATCAGGGCGATGATCTGGTTGTCGGTGCGGGAGGAGATGAAGAGGCCGATGGCGATATAGGCGGCGGCAAGGAGCATGGCGCCGAGGTAGCCCCCCAGCACCGGCCCCCAGTCGAGGTCGCCCAGGAGCGACACCGAGAGGGGCAGCCCGAGGGTGAGGGCCAGGGAAAGGCCGACCAGGGCCCAGACCGCCAGGAATTTGCCCAGCACCAGCTGGCGCAGCGGCACCGGCAGGGTGAGGAGCACCTCCAGGGTGCCCATCTTCTGCTCCTCGCTCCACTGGCGCATGGTGAGCGCGGCGGTGAGAAAGATCATCAGCAGCGGCATCCAGCGGAAAAGCGGGCGGATATCGGCAATGTTGCGACTGAAGAAGGTCTCGAGCCAGAAAAAGGAAAAAAGCGCGCAGACCAGAAAGGCGCCGATGAAGATGGCGGCCATGGGGGAGCCGAAATAGGCCTTCAGCTCCTTTCTGGTCAAGGCAAGGGTCTGATTCACTGCACACCTCCCTGGCCACCGGCCAATTCGTTGAATACCGCCTCCAGGGTCCGCACTTCCTTCCTGAGCTCGGAGAGGGTCCAGCCGTTGTCGCGGGCCAGGCGGAAGATCTCCGGACAGAGATCGCGGTCGGTGGCGCCATGGACCCGGTAGCGGCCACGGCCGTTTTCCTGGCTGACAAGCTCGACATGCTGCACGTCGGGCAGGGTGGCCAGGGCGGCCAGGGTCGCCTCGCTGCCGGTGTCGAGGACAGTGAGCAGCGCGTCGGTGGTGGCGGCAAGCTCCGAGAGGCGGGCATCGGCCTTGACCTCGCCCTTGATGATGATGATGGCGCGGCCGCAGGTCGCCTCCACCTCGGAAAGGATGTGGGTGGAAAGGAGAACCGTGCTGCTTTGCGCCAGTTTTTTGATCAGGTGGCGGACTTCCACGATCTGGGTGGGATCGAGGCCGTTGGTGGGTTCGTCGAGGATCAGGATGCTCGGTTTGTGCAGGATGGCCTGGGCCAGCCCCACCCGCTGGCGGTAGCCCTTGCTCAGGGTGCCGATGGGGCGGTTCAGCCGCTCCTCCAGCCCCACGGCCCGGATGGCCTCGGAAAGCCGCGGGCGCTGCTCGGCTTTGGGGATGGCCCGCAGGTCGGCGACCATCCGCAGATACGATTGCACGGTGAGCTCGGGGTAGAGGGGGGCGTTTTCCGGCAGGTAGCCGATCCTGCCCTGTACCGCCGCGGGATGGTCCAGCACCTCCAGGCCATCCACCCGGACGCTGCCCGAAGTCTGCTGGAGATAGCCGGTGAGGATCTTCATGATCGTGGTCTTGCCGGCGCCGTTGGGCCCCAGCAGGCCGATGATCTCGCCAGGCCGCACCTGGAAGGAGACCCCGCGCAGGGCCTCCACCTCGTCATAGGATTTGTAGAGCTCCTCGACTTCGATCATCCTGTCTCCTTGCACAAGAGAGGTTGCCAGTGACTTCAGAAAAGCGCCGGCCTGGCGGAGGCGAACCTTCCTTCCGTCTTCCCGAGCCGCCGCCAAACTCGCTTACTATGCACTCGTCACTCGGCGCTTGTCACTCTTTTTATTCCACCAGTCGCTCCAGAATCTTGTAGGTTCTCGAGACCATGCTCCTGGGCTCCACCAGGAGCCCGGCCTGGATCATGGCGTTGTCGAGGATCTGTTCGACAACGCTCTTGGCCAGTTCGCCGTCCTTGTCCTTCAGGGCGGCCAGGCCTTTGAGCAGGGGATGACCGGTGTTGATCTCCAGGTTCTTGGCTCCGAACTGCTGCAACCCCTGCTGGCCGGAGGCGCGCATGATCCGCTCCATGCTGCTGGTGACAAAGCCGTCCGGGTTGACGATCATGGCCGGGCTGTCGGTGAGGCGTTTTGAGGCGACCACCTCCTTGACCCGCTCGCCCAGGGCCTCCTTCATCCACTTGATGAGCGCCTCGCTCTCGGCGGTGGCCAATTCTTCCTTCTGTTCTCCGGCCTGTTCCGCCTCTTTGGCCGCCTCGGTTTCCGGCAGGTCGAGGTCGCCCCGGTCCGCGGAAACGAGCTTCTTGTCGGCAAAGGAGCCGAGATGACTCATGGCGAAGTCGTCGATGGGCTCCAGGGTGTAGAGCACCTCGATGTTGCGGCGCTTGAAGGCCTCCACATAGGGGCCGTTCTCGATTGCCTCCCGGCTGGGGCCGTTGATGTAGAAGATTTCCTTCTGCGTCTCCGGCATCCGTTCGACATATTCGGCAAGCGAGGTGAGCTTGCCGGGCTCGGTTTTGGAAGATTCAAAGCGCAGGAGCTTGCCCAGCTCCTCCCGGTAGGCGTAGTCGGCAATCACTCCTTCCTTCAGGAACATGCCGAAAAGTTTCCAGAATTCCGCATACTTCTCGGGCTCGCCCTTGGCGAGCTCTTCGAGCTGCTTGAGGAAGCGCTTGGTGACCACCTTGTTGATCTTGGCGACCAGGGCGTTGTCCTGCAGGGCCTGGCGGGAGATGTTCAGGGGCAGGTCCTCGCTGTCGATGACACCTTTTAAAAAGCGCAGCCATTCCGGGAGGATGGTTTTGCTGTGCTGTTCGATGAGAACCCGCTGGCAGTAGAGGTTCACCCCGGCCTCCATGCGGCCGAAGCCCATGGCCTCGAAGTTCTCCTTGGGAACGAAGAGCAGGGCCTTGATGGCCAGAGGCGCGTCCGCGGAAAAGTGCAGCCGGTCCAGGGGCTCGTCAAAGGCATTGGCGATGAACTTGTAGAATTCGCTGTACTCCTCGTCCTTGATCTCGTTTTTCGGCCGGGTCCAGAGGGCCTGCACCGTGTTCACCGCCTCGCCCTTCACCTTGATGGGGAAGGGGACAAAGCTCGAATACTGCTTGATGATGCGGCGGATGGCGTGTTCGCTGGCAAACTCATGGGCCTCCTCCTTCAGCTCCAGGGTGATGCTTGTGCCGCGCCGGATGCCGGGGCACATGGCGATGGTGAAGGTTCCCGCGCCGTCGGAGACCCATTCGTGGCCCATGTCGTCCATGCGGTAGGAGCGGGATTTCACCGTGACCTTTTTCGCCACCATGAAGGCGGCGTAGAAGCCGACCCCGAACTGGCCGATGAGGTTCACACCCTTGCGCTCGCTTTCCGCGAGCTGGGAAAAGAAGGTCTTGGAGCCGGAGTGGGCGATGGTGCCGAGATTGGCCTCCAGCTCGCCCCGGTCCATGCCGATGCCGGTATCGGTGATGGTGATGGTGTGGTTCGCCTCGTCGGCATCGATGCTGATTTCAAGAGGGACATGGCTGTCGAAGACCTCCTGTTCCACCACGCTCTGGTGGCGGAATTTTTCCAGGGCGTCGGCGGCGTTGGAGACGAGCTCGCGCAGGAAAATATCCTTTTCCGTGTAGAGCGAATGGATGACGATGTCGAGCATCTTCTTGACTTCGGCCTGAAACTCCTTGGTCTCTGCTTGCGTGGCTTTTGTGTCGGAACTCATTTTCTTCCTCGCTGTCTGTTGCTGGTCTGGTAAGATGGCAGAGGCTGCGGCATTGGGGCAGCCGCTCCTGCCCGCCCCGGCGATTGATGCCGGAACCGCGGCGCGCGTTTCCCCGGGTTGCCGGGCTTGCGCCGGGTTGCGCCAAAAAATAAGCATCCCCCCCGCGCTGTCAAGACGTCGGCAGGCGGCTTTACAATGCCGGCCTGGTGTGCAATAATTGCATTTGTGGCCCATATGCGGCCTGGCTGTCGGCCAGCTGCTCCCTCAGGAAAGAGACGGGAAAAGAAACCATGGATGTAGCGCAGGAATATATAAAAGATGTCGAAAAGATCGCGCCCTGCCCGGAGGTGGCCCTGGATGTCCTTTCCATTGCCCACGAGGCGGACTGTTCCATTGCCAGGCTCGCCGAGAAGATCGAGCAGGATCCGGGCCTCACCGCCAATATGCTGCAGATGGCCAATTCGGCTTACTTTGGCCACATGAAGAAAATCACCTCGGTCAGGGACATCATCGTCCGCCTTGGTCTGGAGACCGTCAAGATCATCGCCATCACCAGCGCCTCGGTCGGCCTGCTGAAATCCCCGCAGGAGGCCTATGCCCTTGGTCGCGGGGAGCTCTGGCGCCATTCTTTCGCCGTGGCCACCCTGGCCCACATCATCGCCCGCTACGCCAGGGCCAGGGATGTATCCGCCATCTATACCGCGGCCCTGCTCCATGACGTGGGCAAGGTGGTTCTCGACCGGCCTCTGCAGCTGGAAAGCTACAATCGAGGCCCGGGCGATCAGGAAACCATGGTCGCCGTGGAGCGGAGGCTGCTCCATACCGATCATGCCGAGGTGGGCATGGCGCTGCTCGAAAAATGGGGGCTGCCCGAGGCGATCTCGGTGCCGGTGGGCCTGCACCACGAACCCGACCAGCCCCGGGCCAAGCGCCTCGGGGTCAAGGTGGTGCATCTGGCCAATGAGCTTGTTCATCTCACCGAATACGACACGGAAAAATCCAAGGACTTCTTTTTTGACGTGCTGGCCTACGAGGACAGAAAAGCGGACTTTCCGGAAGTGCCGAACTTTGAGAGCAACATGCGGCTGATCATCGAAGAGTTCGTCGACAAATACCACGATTCCGTGGCAGTCTTCGAGCTGTAAGGCGATGGCGCTTTTGTTGGGGCAATGACTTTTTATCTCACCTCCGGCCTGCTTCTTGGCCTCGCCGCCGGCTTTTCTCCCGGACCACTCCTGGCCCTGGTCGTCAGCGAGACCCTGCGTCAGGGGCGGGCCGCCGGCATCAGGGTCGCCATGGCTCCCCTGCTCACCGACCTCCCCATTCTGATCCTGGTCCTGTTCGGCCTTGGCGCCCTGGGCGAGGAAAGCCCCCTGCTCGGGGGGCTTTCCCTGCTGGGCGGGGTGCTGGTTTTTTTTCTGGGACTGGCGGGCATCTCAAGCCGAGGGGCGGTGCTGCCGGGGCCGCGGGCCGAGGCACACCCCTTGCGCAAAGGCATCCTGGTCAATGCCGTGAGCCCCCACCCCTATCTTTTCTGGATGAGCGTGGGCGGTCCCCTGGTCATCCGGGCCTGGGGCGACGGGCCGGGCAACGCCCCGCTTTTCGTGGGCGGTTTCTATCTGCTCCTGGTGGGCAGCAAGGTGTTTCTCGCCTTCCTCACCGCCAGGCTGAGGAATTTTTTGAGCGGCAGGGCCTATCGCCTCATCCTGCGGCTGCTCGGCCTGCTGCTCTGCCTTTTCGGGCTGCGCCTCGTCTACGAGGGGCTCCTCTTTTTCAGCCGCTAAGGGAATTCGGCCGGCATCATGGGCTGGTGGCTCTGCAGCAGGCAGTCGAGGTCAAGGAGCAGGGTCACGCCTTCGGCGAGCTTGGCCATGCCGAGCAGGCACGGACTGTCGGGGAGGGCGGCGCAGCTGGGTGGATTCTCCACATCCTGGGGCCTGATGTTGGCCACCTCGGAGACCGCATCGACAATGATCCCCAACAGGCGGGAGCCGCCGCCTCCGGAGACCTCGACGACGATGATGCAGGTCCGCTCGTCGTACTCCATGGCGTCCATGCCGAATTTGCCGCGCAGCTCCATGACCGGGATCACCTTGTCGCGCAGGTTGATCACCCCCTTGTAATGGGGCGGCATGCCGGGCAGTTCGTGGATGGCCATCAGGCCGATGATTTCCCGGACCGTCAGGATCCCGAGCCCGTATCGTTCCTTGCCCAGAGTGAAAACAAGATACTTGCCCTCCCGGGAGGGAGGCTGGCTCCCTCTCTCCGGTTCGAGGAGCCGTGCGGTTCCGTCCTCTTCGCCAGGCGGGGATGTGCTGTTCGGATCAAGGTTCATGGGGCGCCTCCTCTCTTGACTATATAATGAAGGGCACGCTGGCGACAAGCGAAAGGAGCCGCAGAAGAGGCGGGGGGGACCGAAGCGGAGCCGCGGCAGGATGGGCGCGGCCCTGAGAAGAGTGCAGGCGGCCTTCTGCCTAGCCCGCCTGCACCAGACCGGTGCGGATGGCGAATTTGACCAGCTCCGCAGTGGAATGCATGTTGAGTTTGTTCATGATCCGTTCCCGGTGGCGGGAGATGGTCTTGGGGCTCAGGTTGAGGATTTCGCCGATCCTGGGAGTGGTGTTGCCCTCGGCCACCAGCTCGAGGACTTCGCGCTCCCGCAGGGTCAGGGCATCCAGCCCGTTTGTTTCCGGATCGCCGGAGTGGGTCCGGAGCTGCTTGGCCAGCACGGTGTAGTCCTCCAGGAGCCAGCGGGCCAGGGCGGGCTGGAGGTAGACATGGCCCGCCGCCACCGAGCGGATGGCGGCGATCAGCTCGTCGGCCGCCGCTTCCTTGGTGATATAGCCCTTGGCGCCGGCCTGGAGCATCTGGAAAAAGTAATGCTTGTCCTCATGGACGGTGAGGGCGACCACGGCCGAGGCGGGGTTGGCCGCCGAGATCTTTCTGGTGGCCTCAAAGCCATCCATCAGGGGCATGCTGATATCCATGACCACCACGGCCGGGTTCAAATTGGCAACCCTCTCCAGCGCCTCGACCCCGTTACCGGCTTCGCCGACCACCTGAAAGTCGGGTTGGGTTTCGAGGAGGGACTTCAGACCTGTTCTGACCATCTCGTGGTCGTCGACCAGCATGATTCTAATCTTCTCAGCCATGGCTCTCCGTTTTCTCCTCGCCAGGTCCGGTGCCTTTCCCGGCCACCGCGCCATGCGTCCCTTGTTCAAGTTTCTGACAGGCAGTATACCCAGATCCGGAGGGGTTTTCCCGTGATTTTTCTTGTCAGGGCCACGAAAACATGCTCAAGTGGCGAAAAAACAGCAGGCCGCTCTTCCGGCGCCAACCCTTTCCCTCCGCGTTCGCATGGATTTTTCCACGATTTTCTTCATCGCCCTGGCCCTGGCCGTGGATGCCTTTGCCGTGGCGCTTGCCGCCGGAGTCAGCCTCTGCCGGGTGAGCTCCCGTCAGATCTTCCGGCTGGCCTGGCACTTCGGCTTTTTTCAGGCCGGCATGAATGTGCTCGGCTGGTTTGGGGGGCTGACGGTGCGAGCCCTCATCGAAAGCGTCGATCACTGGATCGCCTTCGGCCTCCTCGCCTTTGTCGGCGCCAAGATGATCATCGAGGCGCTCCGGGAGGAGAAGGAGGAGGGGGAAGGCCTTGATCCGACCCGCGGCCGCATGCTCGTCACCCTCTCCGTGGCCACCAGCATCGACTCCCTGGCCGTGGGCCTGAGTTTTGCCGTCCTGCAGATCACGGTCTGGCTTCCGGCCCTGGTCATCGGCGTTGTCGCTTTCCTGCTCACCGCCGCGGGCCTCCGACTGGGTTGCCTGCTCGGGGCGGCTTCCCGTCTCGGCGCCCGGGCGGAAATCGCCGGCGGTCTGGTCCTGCTGGCCATCGGGCTGAAAATCCTGCACGAGCACGGGGCTTTCTGACCGCAATCATCGCTGCGGAACACCTCCGGCCGAATCGTGTTATGGTTGTCTATTACCTAGAGAATATTGTGTTTTTCCAGTAAATAGATTATTGAAATTTCATGATTAAAGATATTCTTGATAGCCTGCAACGACTATACTCCATGGATGCACGCCCATGGGTGGTAGGCTATAGTGGCGGCAAAGACAGCTCTATGATCGTGTCGCTGGTCTATGAGGCCGTCAGGGCGTTACCGCCACAAAAGCGCACCAAGGAAATTTGCGTGGTCTGCACCGACACGCGCGTTGAAATTCCGGCCGTGGTCAGCCGCGTTCAGGATGAGCTGGATCACATGAACGCCTGCTCAAAAAAGCACGGCCTGAACATCACCGCATACTTGCTGAAGCCGCCGACGCATCAATCCTTCTGGGTTAATATTCTTGGTCGAGGCTACCCGCCACCCAACCGCAGCTTCCGATGGTGCACCCAGCGCCTCAAGATTGACCCGGTTAGTGAATTCATCCGAGGCAAACTTGGCCATTGGGGCGAAGCAATTATTGTCTTGGGTGCCCGTCGCAGCGAAAGCGGGTCACGAGCCCAGGCTCTGAATTCCCGGGCCAAGAACGAATTCGGCCTGCGGCGCCATGACGATTTGCCGCGCTGCTGGATTTCCACGCCTATCGAAAATCTGTCTACCTTTGAGGTATGGGAGTATCTCACGGAGCATTCCTGCCCATGGGGTGGGGACAACCAAGCTCTGTTGCAGCTCTATAAGAATGCCTCGGGGGGGGAGTGCCCGCTGGTTGTGGATCAGTCCACTCCATCCTGCGGTAATAGTCGATTCGGGTGCTGGACCTGTACCGTGGTGGAGCGAGACAAAGCGAGCGAAGGGCTTTTAGCCACAGGGGACCAACGCATGGAAGCGTTGCTTCATTTCCGGGACATCCTCATGCAGTATCGCGACCCTGAGAATGGTTTCCGAGACATGGTCAGGAAAAACGGACAGGACGGGCCAGGTCCATTGAAGATAGAGGCTCGGAAGGAGCTCCTATCGAAGTTGTTGGCTTTGCAAGAGGAATCTGGTCTACCCGTCATCAGCGAAGAGGAACTCCACTGGATTCAAACTTACTGGAACAGTGCGCGTAACCCCGATGACGGTACTGGAGTCGCGAACATCATCTTCCAACAGAAGGGAGACACCATGCCGGACAGCCGAGATGAAGCGGAGTTGAAGGCCATCGAGCAACGGGTAACCAACGAAAAGGGAATCTCTCTTGAAACATTGCGGCGCCTGATAGCCAAGGTCGAGGAATACAGCGAGAGCCACCGCGCAGTCGGCTTGCCCGATGAGCTACTACAGATTTTGCAAGACGACTTGAGAGAGCGCCAAACAGAAAATGGTGAAACGCATGCCTGAGGTATACATCGACTCGCTCACTATCCACAATTTTGGGCCGTACTATGGTGAGCACACCTTCGACTTCGGAGCCGAAGGGCATCGTCGCGCTACACTGATTGGCGGGAAGAACGGGGCGGGTAAAACCCACCTGCTCCGAGCGTTATATTTGGCCACTGTTGGCGAAAGCGGCGCCATTGATCTGAAAAAGGTCGAATCCGGGTCGGATGCTACCCGTTTCGAATTGGCAGAGGCGCTCAACCGGCGTGCTAAGGCTGAAGGGCAGGATAGCGGCTCGATGACGATCAAATTGAGCCAGCGCGATGCCACCGGGAGCATCGGTCGCACGCTGACCCTCGTTCATAATATCAGGTGGAGGCCCAACTCACCTCCAAAATTTGATTCAAAAGCCATCGTGTCGGGGGATTCTCAATGGATTGAGGACGAAGACAAGGTTCAAAAATTGCGAGACGCTTTTCTTCCGCGCCATCTGACTCGGTTTTTTTTCTTCGACGCCGAACGCAGCCAAAGCATCCGGTTGAGTGAACGGGAAATCACCGAGGGCATCAGTCGGGTTCTTGGGCTTTACTCCTATTCTGAACTAGAAGAGGATCTGCGGCAACTGACGGCCAATAAGATCCCGAAGATTTACGGATCGGGTTCCGACACCGAGCGCCGTCTCAATGACATCACGGCAGACATCCTCCGATACAAATCTGATCTGAAAACCCTTGCACAGGATGAATCCGACCAGAGCCAAGAACTTCGGGATGTTACGTTGGAGCTCGATGAGGTCGAGGACCAACTCAAGACTATTGGAGCCATTGACCCAGAAGAATTGGCCAAAACGACCCGGAAGCGAGAGGACATCAAGTCCATCAAGAATAAACTGGAAGCTAATTTCGGGGCCGCATGGGAATCCACGCTGCCGCTATCGCTATTGGGTGAATTCCGGGCAGAACTGCACGATTACTTAATGCGAGAAGAACGTCGGCGCGAATTCGAAAACCGCAAGGCCAGCGTCGAGCCGAAGATACCCCAGGTGAAGCGTGCTGTTTTCGAAAACGTTCCATCCAGTATGGTCCTGGACGAGCAGCAACGTATGTTCTATGAGCATCAGATTGAACAGGCCCTCCAAGGCCTGTTCAATCCACCGCCGGAAGGCATGTCTGAAAAGATTTTCGTGGTTCCGGAACGGAATGAATTGAGCATCCGGATTCGGACTAAGCTCCGTACCCAGCCAGCGGCCATCCAGGAGTTGGCCAGTCGCTGCCTCGATCTGGAACGTAAGTCCTCTGAGCTCCGAGAGCTTGACCAGATGCTAAAAACGCTCACCTCGGACAGTGCTGCCATCGCGCTGGGCAATGACCTCCGCGAAAAACGAGGGTCGCTCCTCAAGCACAAGGAACAAATCGAGATGAAACTCTCCTCCATTGAGGCCGAGCGGGTTCAAATTGACCGAAAACTTCAAGAGCTACGCAAGGAGGAAACCATTCTGGCCGAGCAGGTACAGAAGATTCAAAAGGGCCGAGACCTCAACAGCCTGGCCCACCGTTATCGCGAAGCCGTCAGCCTTATCAAGTCAAGCGCCGCCGTATCGCTCCGGGAAAAGATTGCGGACATCGTCGGCGGACTCTGGCTCGATATCACTGACCGTGGACTGGAGTACGTCGGCATGGAGTTTGACCAGCACTGGAACTGCTTCCTTAAAAAATCAGACGGAAGCAAGGGTTCTTGGGAGACGGCCAACACATCCGCTGGCCAACGCCAAGTTCGGATTCTGGCCTTTACCGAAGCCCTTCGTCGTTTGGGGCGTTTCGTGACGCCATTGGTGGTCGATACGCCGCTCGGTCGCCTGGACAAGGAAGTGCGTGAAAATGTTTTGGAGCGACTGTACCTATCGGGTCATCAGAGCATCATTCTGACCACCAATGCTGAAATTGACCCGAAGAGTGACCTTTTCGACCGAATTGCCCCGCACCTGTGCAGGATCTACACCCTGAATCCGGAAGGAAACCCTGAAGCGAACACCTATCAGGTTCGGGTTACCAACGATTACTTCAAGCGTGTGCTGTAAAGGTAAGAATCATGAGAATTAAAACCAGTACCGCAGTAGGCGAGTTCCTGGAGTCAACATGGAGTCGGGTGCATGCTCCGAACAAGGCTGTCCTCGGACGTGCCGGGATGTTCCTGGCATTGGGAGAAGGCGTGCCTACTGGGTTTAAAGTGACGGACGCGCACGGCATCGAATTGGCCGAAGAGACTATCCTCGGGGATGACCTTGCTCCGGTCGTCCGGGCGGCCTTGAACTACCGCTACGGCGCCACTCTGGATGAGAACGCCTACAAGCAGGCATTCCGTCTCTACTTTGAATACGGCTGTCATCGCCTCAAGCAAATCTGGGACGAGTACAACGGCGATCAGATCATGTTCACCTCCGCCCTTATACAGATGGCCAAAGATGGTCCCGAGCTCATTGAGGGCGACGGCTCCGCTGCCCGGCCCATGGCCGTCGTGGATCATCCTGTGCGCGTCAAGCTGCTTGCCGACGTGGACGACTGGACCATCAACGCCGCCGGTGGTAATTGCCTCACCGTCATTTCCGGCAAGCCGGGTTCTGGTAAAAGCCAGCTCGCGCTAGACCTGCTAACTCAAATTTCACGCCAGGGCGTTCGGTTTCTTTTTTTCGACCTCAAGGGCGAACTGGAGGACGACCCGTCCAATACACAGCAAACGCGGACCCGGAATAACTTTCTTCAAATTACTGGAGCCAAGTACATCCGTCTGATTTCCGAGGGGCTGCCCATCAATCCACTATTTCGTGGCAAATCAGAGGCTGAAAATGCGCAGATTGCCTCCGAGGTAAGCTCTTTAGTCGGGGCCTTCGCGCCGCAGCTGGGAGCAAACCAGGAGCGCGCTATTCGAGACGCCTTTGAAGCCTTGGAGAGTCCAGATTTTCAGGGGTTGGTAAACGAGCTTGAGCAGCGTGGGGAAGAAGGTGTTGCTCTGTCCATCCTCGAAAAGATTTCGAAATTTAACCTATTCGCCCGTGCTGACAAGGCTCAGTCGATGGAACGCTGGCTCGGCACTTCGCAGGTCATCGACTTCAAGCCACTGGGCAACGACAACGATACGAAGGTTCTGGCTGTCGCCTTCATCCTGAACGGCATCATGCGTCAGTTGAATCGGGCGCTGGCGATTAAGGACGGTATCCAGCCCTTGCAAATGGTTTTATTCGTCGATGAGGCCCACTTGCTGCTGCCGAAGGAAGGAAAGTCCGGCCTGCTCGGCTCTCTAGCCCGACAAGGTCGGTCTTGGGGATTTCCGGTCTGGCTTGCCTCGCAAGATGCGGATGCTTTCCTCACCAAAGGGGCGAACGCGACTGACTTCGCCGAGCTGGCCGAGTGCGGCATTCACTTTTCTCCGCAGACGCTCTCTGAAAACGAACAGAAAAAAGTACTCGGCCAAACTCTGCATAAGACCTTGCAGCGAGGTGAAGCTGTCCTTCGACTATCGGGCAAGCTGTACACTGGCACTGCTCGTCAACTCTGGAAAGACAATGGAATTTTGCAAGAGTAGTCTGCCCGGCTGCATTGGAGAGCAGAAGAGGACCTTGTTGGTTGACTAACCCCCTTCCGTCTGTTTGGGAAAGGGGGCAATGCCCTCACCGCCGGTAAGCCTTGTCGTGCTGGACGTGGAGGCTGGCCAGCACCAGGGTGGGCCCTTGGCGTAAACAGGCAATTGCCCTGGCCGCGCTTCCGAGCCGCAGGGAGTAGAGCTGTTCGCCGGAAGCGGGTTCGATCATGCCATGCAGCTTCTCGAAATTGAGGCCTGGGTGGCTCCAGAGTTGCGGCAGGTCGAGGGAGTGAAGAAGCTGGAGCAGCTTGGCTGCCGCCTTGCGGGTGGGTAGCTCGGCGGCCATGACTGCCTCGTCGAAGGCGGGGCGGACCTCAACCCTCACCAGCCCACCTCTTGGCGATGGATTCGACCTGTTCCGGGGTGGCGGCCTCGACGGAAGGGCGCGGGTCGGCCAGGGAAGCGGCAATGGCCTCTTTGCTTTCGGTGGTCCACGCCCACATCTGGTGTTTTGGTATCGCTTCTACCGGGATCAGCATGATTCGGCCATCTTCCATAACCTCCAAGTCGATAGCGTCTCCTGGTTGGATGCCAAGGGAAGGGGGCAGGGTGATGCGGCGTCTGGCGTCTGCTTGTACCAACATGGCTGGTTTCTCCTCTTTTATTATGAGTATATAACACATGGCTTCGCTTGGGGCAATACCCATTTGCCCACTTGTGGATCTGGCCTTGATTCGTTGAGGCGAATATCCGGCGAAGAACGCCTGGCTTCGCTCTCCCGCCCGGGAGCCAGGGCGGAAATCGCCGGCGGTCTGGTCCTGCTGGCCATCGGGCTGAAAATCCTGCACGAGCACGGGGCTTTATAGCCGTTTGCGGCCTTTTTCTTTTGCATTGCATTCTGACAGTGCCGCTGGTAAAGTTTTTTCCTTTTCAAATCGGCTTTTTTTAGAGCATGCTGGCGCTGGCCGAGCCGGCACGAACATTGCCCAGAAGACCATAATCAGCCGTCCCCGCGCTCGTTGGGCGCGGAATCTGGCTTACCGGAGATAAACAATGAGCATTCGAGAAGACGCCCGCGCCAAGACCCTCACCCCTCTTTTCACTTCCTGCGCCGCCACGGAGGGAGTCACCCCGGAGTTTCTCATGGAGGGGGTGGCCCAGGGCACCATCTGCATCCCGAAGAACAAAAACCACAACTTTGAGAAAATCATGGCCGTGGGCAAGGGTCTCTCCACCAAGGTCAACGCCAATATCGGCTCTTCCCGCGATTATCCCGAGGTGGAACAGGAGCTGCAGAAGCTCTGCGTCTGCCTCAAGGCCGGCGCCGATACGGTGATGGATCTTTCCATGGGCGGCGAGCTCGACGCCATCCGCCGGGAAATCCTCAAGAATTGTCCGATCCCCCTGGGAACCGTACCCATCTATCAGTCCATCGCCGAGGTCGTGGAAAAGCAGAAGAAAAAGATCGGCGAGGTTTCCGTCGACCATATGTTCAAGGTCATCGAGCAGCAGGCCGAGGATGGGGTCGATTTCATGACCATCCATTGCGGCATCACCAGAAGCACCCTGGAGCGGGTCCGCAATCACCAGCGCCTCATGGGCGTGGTCAGTCGCGGCGGCTCCTTCACCATCGAGTGGATGAGCTACAACGGCAAGGAAAATCCCATGTACGAGCAGTTTGACGACCTGCTCGCCATCCTCAAGGAGCACGAGGTCACCCTGAGCCTCGGCGACGGCATCCGGCCCGGCTGCCTGGCGGACGCCACCGACCGNNGATCGAGGGGCCGGGCCACATGCCCCTCAACCAGATCGAGGCCAATATCCTCCTCCAGAAGCGCCTCTGCCATGGCGCGCCCTTTTATGTGCTGGGACCGCTGGTCACCGACATCGCCCCTGGCTACGATCATATCACCGGCGCCATCGGCGGGGCCATTGCCGGGGCGGCCGGAGCGGATTTCCTCTGCTACGTCACTCCGGCCGAGCACCTCAAGCTGCCCAGCGCCGCGGACGTGCATGAGGGGATCATCGCCTCGCGCATCGCCGCCCATGCCGCGGATATCGCCAAGGGTCTGCCCGGGGCCATCGACAAGGACATCGCCATGGCCGAACGTCGCAACCGGCTTGACTGGAAGGGGCAGATCGAGCTGTCCCTCGATCCCGAGAAAGCAAGGCGCTACCGGGAGGAAGGGAGTTCCTACAAGGGGGATGCCTGCAGCATGTGCGGCTCCTACTGCGCCATCAAGGTCTACAAGCAGGCCACCGCGCCGGAGCGGTTGCAGAAATAGAACGCACCAGGAGAGGGGATATGATGGAATTCTTAGGGTCGATTGTCGAGTTCATCAACAACACCAACGTGCCCCAGCAGTTCCGCGAGGTCGACGCCAGGGGCCTTTTCACCAACGCCTGGTTCCTGGGGCCCTTCATCGCCTTCATCTGCTACAATCTCTATAAGCAGGCGACCAATACCCTGGTGATGACCGCCCTTGGCCTGGGCCTCTGGCTTTTTGCCGGCAGCCCCTACATGGAAGGGCTCATCGTCAAGGGAGAACTCCAGCTCAGCAAGGTGCTGCCGGTGGCGGCGGTCTTCGTGGTCGCCATCGCCGTGGCCGTCTACTTTTTCTTCATGCGCGGGGATTGAGTTCCCAGCCGGATTTTTTCGCCGTGGCCAATCGCATCCAGGAGATCTACCAGGCCCTCTTCGCCCGGTTCGGGCCCCAGCACTGGTGGCCGGGGGATGATCCCTTCGAGGTGATGGTGGGCGCGGTGCTTACCCAGAACACCAGCTGGCGCAATGTCACCGCCGCCATTGCCGCCCTCAAGGATGAGGGGCTGCTGAGCTTTGCGGCTATGGAGGCGATGCCGGAGGAGGTCCTTGCCGCGTATATCAGGCCCTCTGGCTACTATAACCAGAAGGCCCGGCGGCTCAAGGGGATGCTGGCCGCCATCCGTCGGGAGAGCGGCGATCTGGAGTCCTTTTTTGCCCTTGATCCGTGGGTATTGCGCGAGCGTCTGCTGGACATCAAGGGGATTGGTCCGGAAACCGCGGATTCGATCTGCCTCTACGCGGCGGGCAAGCCCTTTTTCGTGGTGGATGCCTACACCTACCGCATCCTCTTCCGGCATGGGCTCCTGGCCGAGGATGCCGGCTACGAGGAGATCCAGGCGCTCTTCATGGACAACCTGCCCCTGGACCCCCAGCTTTTCAACGAGTACCACGCCCTCCTGGTTCGGCTCGGCAAGGAGCACTGCCGGAAGAGCGCTCCGCTCTGCGGGGATTGTCCGCTGTGCTACCTGTTGAGCGACTGACCCCCTTTTGCACCGGGCGGCCGCGCCGCTCCGCTCCGTTCCCCCTCCCGCCAGAGCAGTTGCCGGCAGAAGCCCCGGATGATTTTGATCTCCTTGGCTCTTAAGCCGATGCGGCTCAGGAAGTGTCGGATGCTCCGCATCCAGTAGTCATCCTCGTTTTTCAGAAAACCGACGGCCAGAAGCGCCTCCTCCACATGGGCGAACATCGCCTCCAGCTCCCCCTTTTCCGCCTGCCTGGGCGCTGGGTTCAGCTCGCCGCCGGCAAGCAGCTCCAGGAGGCCGTAGTGCAGCTCGTGGCAGAGGATGGCCACGGCCTGGGCCAGGTTGAGGGAGGAAAAATCAGCAGTGGGAATGGTGGTCACCTGGTTGCAGTAACGGAGCTCCTCGGTGGCCAGGCCGCTGTCTTCGGGGCCGAAGAGCAGCGCGACCCGGTTTTCCGCCAGCCGCGGCAGAACTTCGCTCATGAGCTGCCGGGGGGCCTTGCAGGTGGAGCGTTTTTTGCCCTGCCGGGCCGAGGTGCCGATCACCCAGCCGAAGGGGGCGAGGGCCGCGGCCAGGTCGTCGTGCCGCTCGATGGCGTCGATGAGGTGGGCGGCGTTATGGGTGGCGAGTTTCAGCATTCTGTCGCGCTCCGGCAGCTCCGGCGCGACCAGGATCAGCTTGCCGATCCCCATGTTCATGGCGGTGCGCGCCGCCGAGCCGACATTTTCGGCAAATTTGGGCCGCACCAGGACAATGGCCGCATTGGCCAGCAGCCGTTTCGCTTCTCTCTGCACCTCCTCTTTCATGGCTGCGTCGCTTCCCGCTCCTGCTTGGCGATGACGCTGAAGTTGATGCGCCGGCGGCTTGTCTCGACACTGGTCAGGCGGACCTGCACCAGGTCGCCGAGCTGAAAGACCTTGCCGCTTCGCTGGCCAAGCAGGCGGTGGCGGCGTTCCTCCAGCTGGTA
The DNA here is from genome assembly GCA_002347185.1 of Desulfobulbaceae bacterium UBA2262. GTDB lineage: Bacteria > Desulfobacterota > Desulfobulbia > Desulfobulbales > Desulfurivibrionaceae > UBA2262. The sequence continues at coordinate 21,206 of DDXK01000058.1, forward strand.
GTAATCGTCCTTCATCTCGGTGATCGGCACGGCGCCGCTGACAAAGACCTCGATCAGCTCGACGAAGAGGCCGAAGGCGGTGACGCCGGAGACGACGGCGGCAAAGGTCTCGCCGACCCTCTCGGCCATGAAGTGGACCTGCAGGCGCTCCACCATCTCCCGTTCGGCATCCACCGCCACCCGCTCCCGCTTGGAAAGAAAGGTGCCCGCCTCCTCGCTGGAGACGGAGATGCTGCCGGTGGCGGCCTTTGCCGGACTACGGCTCAGGCTGGCGGCCAGGGCCCGGTGTACCAGGAGGTCCGGGTAGCGCCGGATCGGGGAGGTGAAGTGGGTGTAATGGGTGGCGGCCAGGCCGAAGTGGCCGACATTGCCGGGGGAGTAGCGGGCCTGCTGCATGGTGCGCAGGAGCAGGTTGCTGATGATGTATTCCTGGGGCGTGCCGGCCACCAGGGTCAGCACCCGGCCGAACCACTGGGGGGAGCCGCCGCCGTCCTCGACCTTGAGTCCCATGCTCCGGGCAAATTCGGTGAACTCCGCGACCTTGAGCGTGTCTGGCGGTTCGTGGATCCGGTAGAGGCTGTCGATCCTGCCGGTGGCCAGGGTTTCGGCCACCGCCTCATTGGCGGCCAGCATGAATTCCTCAATGAGCTTGTGGGCCTCGTTGCGCTCGGAGCGGATGATGTTGTCGACACGATTCTCCTCGCCGAGCACCACAACGGGTTCCGGAATCTCGAAGCCGATGCTCCCCCGCTGCCGTCGTCGTTTTTCGAGGAGCAGGGCGAGCTGGCCCATGCGCTCCAAGTCCGGCACCATGTCGGCGTATTGCTTCCGCACCGCTTCGTCCTGATCGACCAGCACCTGCTTGACAATGGTATAGGTGAGGCGGTGCCGGCTCTGGATGAGGCTCTTCATGAAGCGCTTGCCCACCCGCTCGCCCTCCTGGTTGAAGTCGAGGATGGCGGTGAAGGTGTAGCGGTCCTGGTGGGGGACCAGGCTGCAGAGGTCGTTGGAAAGCCGCTCCGGGAGCATGGGCACCACCCGGGTGGGGAAATAGACGCTGGTACCCCGCTGATAGGCCTCCAGATCCACCGGGCTGCCGGGCCGCACATAGTGGCTGACGTCGGCGATGGAGACATAGAGGCGAAAGCCGCCATCCTTGCGCGGCTCGATGGCCACCGCGTCGTCGAAGTCGCGGGCCGTTTCCCCGTCGATGGTGACATGCGCCACCTGGCGGAGATCGGTGCGGCCGGCGGCCAGTTCCACGGTGCCGTCCAGGGCCGCGACCTGCCGGGTCACCTGCGGGGGGAAGAGGTGGGGCAGTTCGAATTTGCGGATGACCATTTCGGTCTGCACCTGCAGATCCGCCGGATCGCCGAGTACCTCAAGGACGATGCCGTCCAGGTTGCGCCGGCCCGCCTCGAAGGAGGTCGCCTCGGCCAGGACCGCGTCGCCGTTTTTGGCGCCGCGGCTCTCTTCCTTGCGGATCACCAGGTTGTAGGGGAAGCGGCTGTCTTCCGGGATCACCAGCCCCTTGGCGCCGCCGGCCATGTAAGTGCCGACCAGGCGGGTGGTGGCGCGGCTCAGCACCTTGATCACCCGCCCTTCGTAGCGATCGCGGCGCCGGCTGATCAGCTCGATGAGCACCTTGTCGGCATGCGCTCCTCCGCCCAGCCCTCCCGGCGGCAGAAAGACATCCTGGCTGAGGGCAAGCGCGGCCGGGGCCTTCTCGATGGAGACGAAGCCGAAGCCCCTGGGGTTGACGGCCAGCGTTCCGGCCAGCAGCTCCGCCTTGCTGTGAATGGTGTAGGCCTCCTGCCGGCAGGAGAGCAGCTTGCGGCGGCAGAGCTCTTCAAGGGAGCCCAGCAAAGCCTGCCGCTGGTTTCTGGGCAGGGCGAGCGTCTGGAAGATCTCTTTGGCCGAGAGCGGGGCGGCCGCGTCGTAAAGGAGTGCAAGAATCTCCCCCTCCAGGCGCAGGCCGGCTTCCTGGCGCGGGGCAAGCCTCGGCTCTCCTCCTGCCTCCCGCAGTCGTTTGGCCTGGGCCGGGCGGCCCTTCCTTTCCCGGTACACTACTTTTCGGCGCGTCAAGGGCGGTTCTCCTTTGCTGGGCTTTCCGGACACCCCACCGGCAGGGGCGGGCTGCTCCGGGCACGGCTTGAGGTTTTTTGCGATTTCCGCAAAAATGATTGCATAAAAGCGGGGCATCGCCTTAAGTTTAAGGTGATGGCGGCGGCCGCCTGGCCCCGGCGTCTGGCAATTATCCTGATTGTACCTTACTTGCCTGGACTGAGCACCCATTTCCACCTCCCCTGTTGCGAAAGAGAAATGAGTCCGCGGCGCCGGACGGAAGAGGGCTCTTTCCGGCAAAAAAA
>DDXK01000058.1:23659-36596 GCA_002347185.1 Desulfobulbaceae bacterium UBA2262
GGTCTTCTGGGAGGCGCTCTCCTTTGCCGTCTCCGCCCATCAGGACCAGCGGCGCAAGTCCGGCGAGGCCTATGTGAGCCATCCCCTGCAGGTGGCGCAGATCCTGGTGGAGGAGCTGGAGATCCGCGACCCGGAGCTGCTGGCCGCCGCCGTGCTCCACGACACCGTGGAGGATGTGCCCGAGGTGACCAGCGAGGTGATCGGGGAGATCTTCGGCAAGAACATCGAGGTCTTTGTCGACGCCTGCACCAAGATCACCCATTTCTCCGGCGACAAGCAGACCTTTTACAAGCTGGTCCACCGCAAGCTCTTTTCCGGGGCGGCCGCGCATCTCGAAGTGATGCTGATCAAGCTGGCCGACCGCCTGCACAACCTGCGGACCATGGAGTCCATGCCCAAGCACAAGCGGCAGAAGATCGCCGAGGAAACCCTGGACATCTATGCGCCCCTGGCCCGGGTCATGGGGCTGTACGGCATGAAGCGCGAGCTTTACAATCTCGCCCTGATGTACAAGTTTCCCCGCCAGAGCCAGAAGGTGCTGGCGATGATCAACAAGCTCAAGGACAGCGAGGAAGTGCTTGCCATCAAGCGCAACCTCGAAGGGAAGATGAAGGAAGCGTGGATCACCCACGAGATCCGCATCAAGCCCAAGGGGCTCTGGGCCTATTACGACCCGGCCCAGAAGGTGCTCCACAAATCCATCGACAACCCCCTGGAATTCATCATCGCCACCAACGATATCCAGACCTGCTACCGGATCCTCGGGGTCATCAACCAGAACTATCCCCCCATACCCCGCACCATCCGCGATTTCATCGCCAACCCCAAGGCCACCGGCTATCAGAGCCTGCATGTCCGCGCCAACATCCGGGGGCGCAACTACCTGTTCAAGATCCGCATCGCCGAGATGACCACCTCCTCGCGCACCGGCCTGGTGCGGGAATGGTTCGTGCACAAGAAGGTGCCGAGCAGCTTCGAGGTGGAGTTGCGCGAGATGCTCGACATCCTCGGCACCGATGAGGATCTTTCCTACCGGGAGATGATCGCCGCCAGCGGCAAGAAATCGATCTACACCTACACTCCCAAGGGCGACCCCATCGAGCTGCCCAAGAACAGCATCGTCCTCGACTTTGCCTTCAAGGTGCATACCGATGTGGGCCGGCGCTGCATCCGGGCCATTATCGGCAACCGCCAGGTGGAGCCGGATGCCGTGCTCGAGGATGGCGATCAGGTGCGGATCATTTCCCAGAAGGAGCTTGTCCACTTCGAGCCGGAAATCCAGCATCGCTGCCAGACCCCCAAGGCCCGCGCCGAGCTGTCCAAGCTCTTCCGGCTGCGGCGGGAGGCGCTTTCCCACGGCATTGGCCAGTCCATCATCCGCCAGGAGCTGAAGCGCTACGGCCTGCCCTATGACATCCTCGAAAAAGAGGGCATGGAGAGCATCATGGTCTATTTCGGGGTCCGGACCCTGGACGAGCTCTTCCTGGCCGTGGGCGAAGGGCGGCTGCGCCTGCGGGAGCTTGTTTTCGAGATCAAGAACGGGCTTTACGTGGGCAGGCAAACACTGGAGCCCCCCACCGGCAGCCTGAACCGCATCGAGCTTTCCGACCTTGACCCGGCCTGCATCAAGCTCTCCCGCTGCTGCAATCCCATCCCCACCGAAAAAGGGTTGTACGGGCTGCTCAGCGAACGGGGACTGTCGATTCATCACAAGGAGTGCGCCACCATTCCCTCTCTGAAAATTCAGCGGGAAGACGTGGTGGAGGTGCGCTGGCGCCTCAAGGAAACCCGGGTGGGCAAGCCACAGACTATTCTGATCCTGGAGGCGCCTTCCCGCAACCGGGTGCTGATGATGCTGGGGGTGGCCCCGGAGGAGATGAAGATCGCCGAGATCGACCGCCTTTCCCCCCAGGAGTCGAGGACCTCGGCCTGGCAGATTGCCTTCCGGGTGGAAAACCTGCAGGGACTCAAGAATATCCTCGGCCACATCGCCAAGACCGGCATGGCCTACGAATTCGGCCTGGAGCTGTAGCGGGTCAGCTCCAGAATTGGAGTTTACTGATCCGTCAGTTTTTCTCGGCCTTTGGCCGAGGGTGCTCCCTTCGCCGCTTCGACTGGTTGTGGGACTGGTTGCTTTTGTGGAAATTCCCAGCTCGTTATAACTTCTCCCCCATGGCCAGGTCGGCGAGGCTGTCCCGGTCCAGGATGGTGATCTGGGGACCGTCGATGGCGAGCAGCCCCTGTCTGGCCAGCCTGGCGAGAATCCGGGAGAGGGTTTCCGGGATGGTGCCCAGCAGGCTGGCCAGCTGCGCCTTGCTGATATTGAGCTTCACCGTCGCCGCATCGTCCTGCTGTTCGCTGAGATAGAGCAGGTGGGCGGCGAGCCTGCCCGGGACCTCCTTGAGGGAGAGGTCTTCGATCAGATGGGCAAATTTCTTGAGCCGCATGGAGAGGGCGGCCAGCATGTTCATGGCCAGGGAGGGGTTCTGCTGGATCAGGTCGATGAAGGCCCGGCGGGGCAGGAAGAGAACCCTGCTTTTTTCCAGGGCCAGGGCATGGGCCGGGAAGGTGGTGCCGGTGAAAACCGCCGCCTCGGCAAAGGGCTCGCCCGGCCCGAAGAGGTGGAGAATCTGCTCCTTGCCCTCCACGGAAAGCTTGTAGATCTTGACCAGCCCCTCCATCACCACGAAAAAGCCGGTGCCCGGATCGCCCTCGGCAAAGATCTCCTGGCCGCGGCGATAATCCTGCATGGTCGTGATCATGGCCAGGTCGTCATACTGCCCGGTGGTCAGCCCGCCGAAGAGCGGAACGGTTTTCAGGAAGCTTACCAGATTCATCTGCCTACTCCATCGAGGTTGGGGGGGAGAACGGCCAAGGCCCAGGCGAGATTGCGCGCAAGCCAGGCCTGCACCGCAAGTTCGCCTCCTGGTCCCGCGGCGGAACGTTCGGCCAGAAAACGCAGGGAAAAATGGGGATCGGGGCCGCCTGCCTCCTGACGCACCTCAAGCAGGGTCATCTCCAGAAAGCCGAGCAGGGGCGCAAGCGGCATCAGCTTGCGGATCGCCTCCTTGGCGGACCAGAGCAGGGTGAGCGCCCCGATCGTGCCGGCGCGCGGCAGGAGTTCCCGGGCGAGGAGCGCTTCCTCCGGCCGGGAGAGAAAACGGCTGCGCAGGGCGAGGAGCCTGCCGGTGAGTTCCTGCAGATCGAAGCCGCAGGCCGTGGTCGCGGCCAAGGCCCCGGCCAGCGGCCCGCTGTGGGAGATGGAGAGGTGGAGTCCGGGCTGCGTCCGCACCAAGGGCCGGCCGTCTTCCGCCGCGCCAATGCCGATTGCGGGCCAGGCTGGTTTTTCGCTCCCCAGCAGGCGGGACACCGCGCATTTTGCCGCGAGGCGGCCGCCCAGCCACTCCCGCCGCCGTTTTTCCAACGAAAAACGGGCCAGGGACTCCTCTTCTTCCCGGGAGAGAAAGCGTTCCCCGCTCGCGGGATCGCGGCCGGCCGGCAGGAAGGGGGTGAGTTCGGCAAGGGTGACGAGGGCCAGGGCGCAAGAAGCGCCGCCCTCCAGGCGATCCGCCAGGGAAAGCGTAGAGGCGAAAGGGCAGGGAGTGCTCATCTGCGGCGCCTGAAAGGAAAATGCTTGCTCTGGTCGGCAAGTTTTTGTATGCCTGAGCCATGAGCGCTTATCAACCATCCTGACACGACCATGACCGCACTTGACTTCGGCGTTCTCGCCATCATCGTTCTCTTCCTTGTCCGCGGCGTCTGGGTGGGCTTTGTCCGCCAGCTGGCCTCCATCGCCGGGCTTCTCCTCGGTTTTTTGATTGCCGGGCGCTATTACCAGGCCTTCAGCCCGCTGCTGGCCTCCTTTGTCCCTTCGCCCCAGCTCCGTTTTCTTATAACCTATGCGCTCATTTTTCTCGCGGTCTTTCTCGCCGCCGTCGCCCTGGGCCTGGTTTTGAAAAAGGTGATGACCATCTCGCTGCTCGACTGGTTTGACCGGTTGCTGGGCGGTCTTTTCGGCCTGGGCAAGGCCGCCGTCGTCGCCACCGTCGCCTTCATGCTCCTCTCTTCTTTTCTGGCCAGCGCCAACCCCTTGCTGGCCAACTCCTTTTCCTCCCATTACCTGCGGCAAAGCGCCGAGCTCTTCCGTAGCCAGATCAAGGATCAGGAGCTCAGGCGGCGTTTTTTCCTCCAGGAACCGGCCATTTCCCTACCGGTGCTTTCCGTACCAGCGGGCAAGACGCCCCGGATCGACCCCGAGAAGGTAGCCAAGTAAGATCAGCTGGTTGCGGAGGGTGACGCGCAGCAGCCCGAGACGGAGCCAGCGGCGGGGCGAGGTCCGGGCCGGGGCCGAAAGGAGGGTGATTCTGCCCAGCCCCCGCAGGCGGCGGACCAGGGCGAGATCCTCAAGCAGGGGGATTTCTGCGAAGCCGCCCACGGCCTGGAATCGTTCCGCGCTGAGGAAAAGGGCCTGATCCCCGTAGGGAAGGGAGAAAGCGCGGGCCCGCCAGTTGACGAGCCGTTCAAGCAGGCGAAAGCGCCAGCCTGGCGCGGCAACGGCGAAGCGGAAGGCGCCGGCTGCGAGGTCCGGCTGGCGCAGGGCCTGTTCGATCAGCCCGGGGAAGGCTTCCGGCAGCCTGGTGTCGGCGTGGAGAAAGAGCAGGATCCGGCCGCGGGCCGCCCTGGCGCCGGCGTTGAGCTGGTGGCCCCGCCCGGCCGTGGCCTGCAGTACCGTGGCCCCCGCCGCCTCGGCCAGGGCCACGGTGCGGTCGCTGCTGCCGCCATCCACCACCAGCACCTCGATCCCGGGCCGACCCGCCGCCTGACGGACGGCGGCGGAAATTTCCGTCTCCTCATTCAGGGAGGGGATGATCACGGAAATATCGCAGATCTTCGGGGCGGTCGACATCGGCGAGCTCTTCCAGAATTCTGGTTGCAAGGGAGAGGGCTTTTGCCCGGTAAAGGGTCTTGGCCAGCACCTGGCTGCTCCCCCAGGGGATGGCGCGGAACAGTTCCGGCTGCGGGCTGGCAAGGCCGATGAGGTAGTAGCCCCCGTCCGCGGCCGGTCCCAGCACCAGGTCGTTTTCGGCCAGGGCGGCAAAAGCCTCGCCGAGGATCCGCGCGCTCAGTCCCGGGCAGTCGGCGCCGATGAGCACCACCCGCCGGGCTCCTCCGGCAAAGGCGGCGGCAAAGGCGGCCAGCAGCCGTTCCCCCAGGCTGTCCCCCTCCTGGGGCAGGCAGGGCAGGGAGCGGCCAAGCCACTCTTCCATGCCGGCCCGGTCGCCGTCGGCGAAACGGATTTCGCCGCTGATCGGGGTGCCATCCAGAAAGAGGCGCATCCGGGCCACGGTCGCCTCGGTGAGGCGGCGCTGGAGAGCCGCGGCGCCTTCCGGGCCGAGGCGCGGGATCAGACGAGTTTTGCTTTCCCCGGGCCGGGGATAGCGGGTAAAAAGAACGAGTTTTGCCGGAGTCGCCTTGTTCATGCGTCAGGAAGCGCCATGGCTCGCTCGTGTCGTGCGCCAGGGCCTTGGCTAAAAATAAATGCCGCAGAAAAATATCCTCCACCATACCAGTCTGCCGTGAGCCTCAAAAGAAAAAAAAATCCCCCTCCCGCCTCCTACCGCAAGCGAACCTATCGCAATCTGATCGACCAGGGCGCCTTGTGCGGCTTTTTTGTGCGGGTCCGGGAAACGGATCTGCACATCCTTGCCTCCGAGGAGCTGAGCGAACTTGCCCAGGAACGGGTCTACCACTATCGGAGTCAGCTGGAAACCTACCTGGGTGCGCACCCAGATTTTCTGCCCGCCCTGCGGCCCTTGCCCTTCGACCCCACCGCCCCCGCCCTGGTCAAGAGCATGCTCCAGGCCGGGCTGGCTGCGGAGGTCGGCCCCATGGCCGCGGTGGCCGGGGCGATCGCCGAATATGTGGGCAGGGATCTCCTCGCCGCCGGTGCCGCCGAGGTGGTGGTGGAAAACGGCGGCGATATCTATCTGGCCAGAAAAGAGGCAAGCGTGATCGGCATCTTTGCCGGCGCCTCCCCGCTCAGCAACAGAGTGGGGCTCAAGGTCTCCGCTCCGCTCATGCCCATGGGCATCTGCACCTCTTCCGGGACCGTCGGCCACTCTCTCAGCCTTGGCGAGGCCGATTCGGTCACGGTCCTGGCCAGGGACACCGCCCTGGCCGATGCGGCCGCCACCCGGATCGGCAACGCGGTTTCTCCCGCTCTCCCCCTGGAAGAGGCCCTGGCTCTGGCCACCGCCATTCCGGGGCTGCTCGCCGTGGTCATCATCCGGGGCGGAGAGCTTGGCGCCTGGGGCGAAGCGGAGTTGGTGCCCATCGGTTGAGGGTTCTTTTCTTCGCGCCGCCCCGGGGCTCCTCCCCCATAATTTTTCCCTCAACACTTTCCCCGGGCCGACCGAAAAGAAACGTATCGGGAGGCTGTTCTGTCCTCTTCCGGAAACACGCGCCGCCCGGGGCGGAAAAGCGGGCCGGAAGGACCCGACGCAAAGGGGAGCTGCCATGAAGATCGCGGAATCCAGTCTTGGTTTGGCCAGTCAGCACGCGCTCCGGCAGGAGCAGAGCCGGGAAGAGTCGCTGCGTTTCTGGATCGGCAACGAGCGGCCCGATTTTGCGGAGGGGGAAGGGGACGCCGTTCTGGTCCGCCTTTCGCCCCAGGCCCTGGCCTTGCAGAAAGAGCCGCCTCCCCAGGTTGCCTCGGCCAAGGAGGTCGAGGATGCCGTCGAAGCGGCCGAGGATCCGAAGCTCACCACCATCAGGGTTATTCTCGAGATGCTCACCGGCAGGGAGATTCGGGTCGCCTCCGTCACCCCGGCCGCCCCGGAGGAGATGGAGATCCCGGCGGAGCCGCCGGCGGCCGGCGGCGCGGAAAGCGGCGCGGCGCAGCGGCAGGGCTGGGGCCTGGAATATGACCTGGTGGAGCGACGGCGCGAAGAAGAGACCATGCATTTTGCCGCCGCCGGACAGGTGCGCACCGAGGACGGCCGGACCTTTTCCTTCCAGCTCGAGCTGCTCATGGAGCGGCGCTTCGTGCAGGAAACGCAAATCCACCTGCGGGCCGGCGATGCAAAGCTGGTCGACCCTCTGGTGATCAATCTCGGCGGCCAGGGTGTCGCCTTGAGCGAGCTGCGTTTCGATTTTGACCTCGATGGAGACGGGAGGGAGGAAACGCTCTTCCAGCTCGGCCAGGGAAGCGGCTTTCTCGCCCTGGACCGGAACAGGGACGGGCGCATCACCAGTGGTCAGGAGCTCTTCGGGCCGGCCAGCGGCAACGGCTTCGCCGAGCTTGCCGGGCTGGACAGCGACAACAATGGCTGGCTCGATGAAAACGATCCTGGCTATACCGACCTGCGCATCTGGATGAAGGACGGAGAGGGCAGGGATCTGCTCTTTACCCTGGGAGAAAAGAATGTCGGCGCCATTTTCCTCAGGCAGGTGGCGACACCCTTTTCCTTGACCGACGCAGGAAATTCCCTCCAGGCTCGGGTGCGGGAGAGCTCGATATTTCTTGCGGAAAACGGCGGGGTGGGAACGGTGCAGGAAATCGACCTGGCGGTTTAGCGGCGGGATCAGTTGTCCATCATCTGCCACAGGGTCTGGGCCAGGGCGAGAAAGGGGGCGATGATGAGGGTGAGGAAGAGCAGCGCCTGCTTCTGCACCCGGGGATTTTTCATCAGCTCAACGAGTTCGGCCGCATCGGTCCCAGCCAGCCAGAAGGCGAGAACCGGGGCCAGCACCGCGCCGAGACCAAGCAGGAGCGCTTCGGTGACCAGCAGTTTGCGGCCGAAGAGCTTGGCCCCGTCCAGAAGAGTTTTCACCCAGCTCATCCTGAAGGTCAGCGGCTTGAGCCGGTCGAAGTTTTCCCTGGTTTGCGCGATCAGCTCCTGAATGTTCCGGTACAGCTGGCCGTGCATGTTTCGCTCTGCCAGCTTTTCAATCTCGTTGAGCTTTTCCCGGGCTGCCTGCAGCGTGTCGTGGAACTCCGGGAAGAATTTCTTGTAAGGATAGGCGCGCCAGAAGGCCCGGTATCCTTCCCAGGTCGCCACCAGTTTGCCGGCCTGGGCCTTCAGTTCGTCAAGCTTGTTTTCCTGCAGGCGGTAGCAGGCGTGCAGGAGGCTCCGCGCCTTGTGGGCGACATCAAGATTGTCGAAATAGCTGCCCCGTTCATACTGCGCTTCCAGGGTGGCAAGGTCCTCGAGAAAGGATGCCAGCCCCTCCTCCCCCTCCACGAACCAGGAATCAAGATCCGCGCAGAGCGCGCGGGCCTTTTCCAGCTGTTCCTCGGCTTCCACTCTCTGGGTCTGCTGTTGGGCGAGCAGCGAATCTTCAATCTGATCGGCAAGGGGGAGAAGCTGCGGGTCCATGAGGGAGGCGAGGAAGAGCTCCTTCTGTTCGCCCAGCAGCCGGCGGAGCTGGGCCACCTCCTTTGCCCCCCCCTCCCGGGACGCCATGAGCTGCATCCTGCGGTAGAGCGCCTCGTTGAGATCGCGGCGCAGGGAAAAAATCGAGTCCAGGGAGTGGCCCGCCTTCCAGGCGTCTCCGTGCAGAGAGAAGTAACGGGCCTGCAGCAGGGCGATGTAGATTTTTTCCTTTTCGGCGGTGGCCAGCAGCTGGGCGCTTTCCAGAAAGTGGCCCATGTCGCTGTCCCGCCCCGTTTCGAGGGCGACAAAGGCGCGGCCGATGGTGGCATAGAACTGCCGGCCCTTGGGCCGCCGGCACTCCTCCGCCAGCAGCTCCTCGGCCTGGCTGTGCTGGCCGACCCGGAGGCAGTCGAAGGCCATGTTCAGGGCGTTGCTGTCCACGGAAATCGTTTCCGTCCGGGCCAGCTCTTCCCAGTTCGTATGGGAGGTAAAGGCCATATTCCAGAGGAATCTGGGCTGGAAGGTGCGATTGAGGTCGAAATAGGAGACATAGACCTGCAGCAGTGGATTCTGGCGGAGCTGGGTCGGGGTGAGCCCGGTGGCCAGCAGGCTGTTCAGTTTTTTTTCGGCGCCCATGGCTCTGGCAAAGAGTTCGGAAAACTGTGCCAGGGGCAGATATCCGGCCAGGAGTATGCCTTGGGTGGACATGGTCAGCATCTTGCTCGGACAGCCTGCTGGATTGTGGCTGGTCATGCCGCAATAAAAGCAGGGGGCCAGGGGCCCGGCCAGCGGAAGGCTGCGATGGGGAAAAAGTTTTTCCCTGCGTGGCTGGGGCGGGGGCTCGGCAAGGTCGAGGAGATAGAGGCCGCTTTCTCCTTCGCTGAAAGAATGGGGCGGCAGCGTTTCGCCGGCGGACAGCTGCGTCCATTGCAGCTTGAGGGGGCGGGTGACGCAGAGCTGTTCCGGCTGGAGCAGATCCCAGAAGCTCGCCCCTGCTTCGTGCATGGGACCGGGCAGGTCGCCAGGTTTTTCAAGATGGAGAACGAGCTGCAGAGGCAGCGGCCCCAGGGCGTTCTGCCAGTTGTACCCTTTTTTGACCTGGGAGAGGCTCTGGCTGAGCCCCTGCAGGGCCGCGGTCAGCTTGGCAAAATGGAAAAGGAGGAGCTCCTCGCCGCTGGCCGCATCCTCCTCGCCGCGCCCGGCCAGCAGGGTGCGCAGGTCCGCGCAGAGCCCGGCCCACTGCTCCCCGAGGAGGTGTTCGCCCTGGTAGCGCAAGGGGTGGATTGCCAGGAGGATGGAAGGGGATTCTGTCATGGGCGGCGGATACCCTTCAGGTCAGCTGCACTTGGCAAGGATTTCGCGGGCCTCTTTATGGCCGGGATCGATGCGGAGCAGCTTGGCCGCCCATTTGTCGGCCCGCATGGGCATCTTCATGGCGAGGTAGGATTGGGCCAGGCTCAGCAGCAGTTCGATATCCTCTGGGAATTTATCCGCCGCCTTCTCCAGCATCTTGACCGCCTCGGTCAGATCGCCTGAGCGGAGCAGGGTAATGCCGATCTTTTTATGGAGATAGGAACGTTCCGGATCGGCCTTGAGCACCTCACGGAAGGTTTTGGCGGCGAGCTCACTGAGGCCATGGGCACTGCAGGTGTCGGCAATGTCTTCCTTGAAATCGATATCGTCGTTTTTGGTTTTCAGCACCAGGCGCAGAACCTTCTCCGCCTCGATGAGTTCATTTTTTTTCAGGAGGATCTTGGCGAAATTGAGGGCGCGGTCGGAATGGCGGGGGCTGATCTCCATGGCCCTGTTGAAATTCTCCAGAGCCTTTTCCATCTTGCCCTGGCGATAGTAGATCTGGCCCAGGGCATGGTAGGAACTCACATCGAGGCGGTTTATCTCCGTGGCTTTTTCAAAGCAGAGCTGCCCTTTTTTCAGGTCTCCCTTCTTGACGAAGAGGCGGCCCAGTTCGCGATAGGGCCTGGAAGAGCGGTCGTTGAGCTTGGATGCCTCCATGACTGCGGCAATGGCGCCGTCGATGTCCCCCTTTTCCTCAAGGGTCCGCGCCGCCAGGAGAAGCCGGGCAAAGGGCGAGGGGTTGTTGATCTGGGCGAGGAGTTCATTGATTTTCTGTTCGAGGGTCGCGGTGACAAAGGGCTTGGTCATGTAGGCGTCGACATCGTGCTCCGCCGCCTCGGCGACTATCTCCATGTTGGCTTCCGCTGTGATCATCAGGAAGGGGATGTCGCGGAATTTTTTCGAGGAGCGGATCAGGTTCAGAAGGCCTGTCCCCGACATGTAGGGCATGTTGTAATCGCAGATGATGAAATCGACCGCCACGTCATGCTCCTGGAGCAGTTTCCAGGCGTCGCGGCCGTTGGCCGCCTCGTAGTATTCCTTGCCGTAGTGGATCAGCTTCAGCATGGCCCGGACGGAGCGGCGCATGTTGTCGATGTCGTCCACGATAAGAAAATGCATCTCTTTTGGTGCTTTCAGCTTCATGCCTTCCTGTCCTGATTATGGCTGCCGCAGGCTGGTTAAAGGGGGAGGATGAAATAAAAACGGGAGCCCTGGCCCACCTCGCTTTCAACCCCGATTCTGCCCCGATGGATCTCCACGGCCAGACGGCAGAAATAGAGGCCCAGGCCGGTGCCGACCAGGGCGTCCTGTTTGTTGGAGATGCGCGCGTATTTTTCGAAGATGGCCCGGTGTTTTTCCCTGGGGATGCCGGGGCCCTGGTCCTGGACGTAGAACTCCAGCAGCTTTTTCCCCGATATCTGTCGACAGCCGAAGCGGATGGTGGTGCCGGGGGTGGCGTAGCCCAGGGCGTTGGTCAGGAGGTTCTGCAGAACCCGCAGGATCAGGCTGCGGTCCAGTTCGATCTGTGGGAGCTGGTCCCCCGCCTCGCAGAGGAGGGAGACATTCTTGATGGTGGCCATGCCCTTGATACCGCTCAGGCACTCGGCAAGCATGGGCTCGGGCGAGACAACCTCCTTGATCGGCGTGAGTTTGCCGTCTTCGATCTTGCCGATGGTTACCAGATTGGAAACCATCCGAACCGCCCGGTCGCAGCCCATCTGGGCCGACTGCAGAAACTCCTTTTCGTCCTCGCCGACCATATAGGAGAGGATATCCAGATTGGCCACCACCTCGGAAAGAGGGCCCTTGAGGTCGTGGATCAGCATCCGGGAGAGTTCGCTGCGCAGCATCTCCTGCCGGCGCAGTTCCTGGTTGCGCTTGCGCAGGGTCTGTTGCTGCTTGCGCAGTTCCTTCTGAAGATTTTCCTGCACCAGCAGGGAGAGGATGACGCTGCTGAAATCAAAGAGGCGGGTGATGTCTTCCTTGAGCAGGTCGCGGTCGCCGATTCTGTCCGTGGCATTGATGACCCCCACCACCTTGCCCCTGTGGAGCACCGGCACCGAGAGGAGGGAGTTTTTCTTGTAGCTGCCGCGGCACTGCCCGCCGAAGCGTTGATCCTTGCAGATATCCTTGATGAAGAGAGGTTCCTGATTTTTGGCGACCCAGGCGGCCACCGAGCCTTCGTCGTCGATATCCTGACTCAGGCCGATGAGTTCCGGCCGGCTGGCGGCGTGGACCACCAGCTGTCTCTGGCGTTCGAGCACCATGAGCGAGCCTTGCTCCACCCCGAGGTAGGAGAGGATAATGCTGAGAACCTTGCCGATTTTGGCTTTGTAGGTCAGATTCCGGGTGTTGCTGACCTCGCCGATCCGGGCAAAGCTGTCGAGAAGCCGGTTGGCAAGATCAAGATTTTCTATTTTTTTCCGTTCGCCCGTCACAGGGGATCCTTTTCTGCAGAGTTATCGGCAACAACATCTTCCCTTTTACGAAAAACCACACCGAAGATAGTACCATAAAAAACGGTCGGGGCGCAAAGAGCAAGCGGTGGTTGGGTAATTTTGCCGGTGCAGGAGGAGGCGCAGCGGGCGGCCTGGCCGGGGAAAGGAAGGGAGGCGGCCGGGCATGAGCCCCAGCCGCCCTTGGGCGGGCTACTCCCATTCGATGGTGCCCGGCGGTTTTCCGGTGATGTCGTAGACCACCCGGGAGATGCCGCGCACCTCGTTGCAGATGCGCCGGGTGACATGGTCGAGGAAGTCATAGGGCAGATGCGCCCAGCGGGCGGTCATGAAATCGACGGTTTCCACGGCCCGGAGGGCGACGACATGGGCATACTGCCGGTTGTCGCCAATCACCCCCACCGAGCGCACCGGCAGAAAGACGCTGAAGGCCTGGGAAACCTTGTCGTAGAGCTCGTGCTTCCGGAGCTCTTCGATGAAGATGTCGTCGGCCAGCCGCAGGGTGTCGGCATAGTCCTTGCGCACTTCGCCGAGGATCCGCACGCCAAGGCCAGGACCGGGGAAGGGATGCCGGTAGACCATCTCGTAGGGCAGGCCGAGCTCGACGCCGATCTTGCGCACCTCGTCCTTGAAGAGCTCTCGCAGTGGTTCCACCAGCCCCAGCTTCATGTAGTCCGGCAGACCGCCGACGTTGTGGTGGCTCTTGATCACCTTGGCCTTGCCGGTCTTGGCGCCGGCCGATTCGATGAC
>DDXK01000031.1 GCA_002347185.1 Desulfobulbaceae bacterium UBA2262
GGTCGCGGCCCTGCTTGGCCGAGCCGCCGGCCGAATCACCCTCCACCAGGAAGATCTCCCGCTCCTTCGGGTCCTTGGACTGACACTCGGCGAGCTTGCCCGCCATCATCAGGTCAAGTCCCGCTCCCTTCTTGCGGGAAAGTTCCTTGGCGCGGCGGGCCGCTTCCCGCGCCCTTGCCGCGTCAACCACCTTGCCGAGGATCTTTCTTGCCACCTGCGGGTTCTGTTCCAGATAGATGGCCAATTTTTCGTTGCAGATGGTTTCGACGATGGATTTGACCTCGCTGTTGCCCAGCTTGGTCTTGGTCTGCCCTTCGAACTGCGGGTCCGGCACCCGCACGGAAACGATGCAGGTGAGCCCTTCGCGCACGTCGTCGCCGCCCATCTTCTCCTTCATGTTCTTGGGCACGATGTCGTCGCTGGCGTAACGGTTGATGCATTTGGTGAGCGCGGCGCGAAAACCGGCGACATGGGTGCCGCCTTCCTTGGTGTGGATGTTGTTGACAAAGGAAAAGAGCCGCTCGGAATAGCCGTCGAAATACTGAAAACAGACCTCCACCTGCACGTTGTCCTTCTCGCCGGCCACGAAAACGGCCTCGGGATGGATATGGGTCCGGTTGCGGTTGAGATATTCGATGTAGGAAACAATGCCGCCCTTGTAATGGAATTCATCCTCGGCGCCGGTCCGCTCGTCGTGGAGCAGTATCTTGACGTCCTTATTGAGAAAGGCCAGCTCCCGCATGCGGTTCTGGATGATCTCATATTTGAACTCGGTGGTTTCCTTGAATATTTCCGGATCGGGCATGAAGGTGATCTTGGTGCCGGTCTTGTCCGTATCGCCAACCACCTCTATGTTTCCCTGGGGAATGCCGTAATGGTATGTCTGGCGGTGGATATGGCCTTCACGTTTCACCTCGGCGGTGGTCCAGCGGCTCAGGGCATTGACCACCGAGACGCCCACCCCGTGCAGACCGCCGGAAACCTTGTAGGTGGAGTGATCGAACTTGCCGCCGGCATGCAGGGTGCACATGACCAGCTCCAGGGCGGAAACCCCTTCGGTGGGATGCATGGCCACCGGAATGCCGCGCCCGTTGTCCTCGACGCTGCAACTCCCGTCCCTGTGGAATACAACCTTGATCTCGGTGCAGTGGCCGGCCAGGGCCTCGTCAATACTGTTGTCCACCACCTCGTAGATGAGGTGATGGAGGCCCTCTTCGGCGGTATTGCCGATGTACATTGCCGGCCGCATCCGGACGCCTTCGAGTCCGGAAAGAACCTTGATTTGATCAGCCCCGTAGTTGTTATTTGCCTCAGTCAAAGTATAAATCCTCTTAACATATTGTTTATAAAGATATTTTTATCTTTATGACTTGCTTGTTCCGCGCGCCGCCCTTCATATTTTCATCGGCATGATGATGCTGATGAAGCCTGGATCTTCCTCTCCCTGGATCATGCAGGGGCTTTCCTCGGAATTGATATACGCCTTGACTGTATCGCTGGACATTACCTGCAGGGTTTCCACGAAGTATTTGCCGTTGAAACCCAACTTCAGGGGGGCATCCTCATAGGCTATGGCGAGTTCGTCCTTGGCGCTGCCTATGTCCATGCTCTGCGAGGAAAGAATCAGTTTGTTGTTGGCGATCTCGAACTGCACGGCATTGTACCGGTCCTCGGTGAAGAGGTTCATCCGCTTCATCGAGGTCATTATCTTCATCCGGTTCAACTCAAAGTATTTCGCCTTGTTCACCACCTGGATGATATTGCGGTAGTCGGGAAAATCGCCGTTCATCAAGCGGATGACGATGACTGACTGCTCTGTTTTCAGTACCGCCTGTTTTTCCTCGAAACAGAGCTGCACAACGCTGCCGGCTTCGCAGAATTTCTTTATCTCCTGCATCCCCTTCCTGGGGATCAGGATGGTTTTCTCCATCTTCAGCAGCCCTATGTCGCTCTCCACCTCTTTTTCCATCAGGGAAAGGCGATGGCCATCGGAGGAAACCATGCGCAACTTGTTTCTTCCTTCCGTGCTCTCCTTTTCCACCAGGATCCCGGTGAGGTTGAACTGCGATTCTCCCTCCTGGGCCACGGAAAAGATGGTTTTGTCGATCAGCTCCTTGAGATCGTCGCTGTTCAAGGAAACCAGATTTTTTTCGTCATATTCAGGAAAGGCCGGGTATTCATCGCTGGGCATGCCGGCCAGCTTATAATCCGTCGAGTCGCAGGTTATCTTGGCCCAATTGTTTTCGAGTATCTCGATATGGATCATCGCCGCGTCCGATTCGCGCACCAGTTCGAAAAGCTTTTTCGCCGGCAGGGTGATGGCGCCTTCGGAAAGAATTTCCGCTGGCAGGGTGTTGCGGATACCTATCTCCAGATCGGTCGCGGTCATGCGGATTGCATCGGACTGCGATTCGATGAGGAGATTGGAAAGAATGGCAATAGTCCCCTTTTTCCCGGTGACGTTTTGCAGGGAAGCGAGGCCGGAGAGAAAATCATCACGTGAAATGTTGAAAATCAGAGACATGATCCAGATCCTTCTTTGAGTAATAAAGAGGTATTAGTATGAAAAAGATTATGGTTATAAGGGGTGTTTATATGTTGAGTAAGGATGCAACCTCCTGAATTAATATTTAATTTTCTTACATCCTCAAGAGGGATAAAAATGGGGGAAAATAAAAAAAAGGGTTATCAACATTTTTTAAAAAAGGAACGAACATCGTTTTTTAAACTGGCGTTGACAAGGTGTTGAAACGCCAGTTTTAAAAGGAAAAAGAGAACTAAAAGTGAAAATATTATATAAATAATTGAAATTTATATACAAAACTAAAAAATAAGTTGAGTTGGTGAATACGAAAAAAACGATTACAAAACGATAGTGCAAAATGATAAAAAACACAATAATAATAACGAAAAAGATGATGTTTTATTGGGGTGTTAAGTCACTGTTCCGACCCTCTTTTTAAGCGGATTAGGAGAGAAGGCTGCCAGGAATGGAAAAAGATAGAATTTATTCTTTTAATTCAAAAATTTATGATGTTTTTCAGGGGGCGATCTCAAAAAAGGTTTTTCCTGGCGCCGCCTATGGCATTTCGGTGGGCCGACCGGAGGAGAGGATAACGCTCTGCGAGACCCCAGGTTTTTGCGACTATGAGGGAAAGAAAAAAGTAAGCCCCGAAACCTTTTACGATCTCGCTTCGCTCAGCAAGCCCCTGGCCACCGTGCTTTCCCTGCTCTGCCTGTGCAAGGATGGGAAGGTGAAGGCAACGGACAGGCTGGTCGATTTTTTTCCCGCTCCGGCTGATCCCGAGAAGGGAAAGATCACCATCGGCCAGCTGCTCTCCCATGCCTCCGGCCTGCCCGCCCATCGCGAGTACTACCGGATCCTTCTTTCCCTGCCCCGGCAGGAAAGAAAAGAACGTCTGCTTGCCCTGCTCATGGAGGAGCCACTGGTATGCGAGCCTGGCACACGCTCTCTATACAGCGATCTTGGTTTTATGCTTCTGGGGCTGCTCGTGGAAAAACTCAGCGGCGAAAGTCTGGAAAATTTTTACCGTAAAAAGGTTCTGACCCCTCTCGGCCTGGCAATGAGCATACGTTTTGGCCCCCTGCCGGAAGGGGGGGGCGGGGAGATGAGCATAGCGCCCGGCGAGTATTGCCAGGTGAGGAAGAAAGTGCTCGTCGGCGAGGTTGGCGACGAGAATGCCTTTGCCCTCGGCGGGGTGGCCGGACACGCCGGTCTGTTCGGCACCATCACTGGGGTGCAGGCCCTGGTTCTCCATCTGCTCGATCAGTGGCAGGGGAGGGAGGAGCATCCCAACTACCTGGGCAGCGATCTCCGTTTTTTTCTGCGGCGCGCGGCGGTGCCGGAATCGACCTGGGCCCTGGGCTTTGACACCCCCTCAGCCGTCTCTTCCAGCGCCGGCAGCCATCTTTCCCCATTCAGCATCGGCCATCTGGGCTACAGCGGCACCTCGTTCTGGATCGATCCCGCCAGGGAGCTGGCCATGGTCCTGCTCAGCAACAGGGTTCACCCCAGGCGGGACAACGAGCAGATCAAACAGTTCAGGCCCCTTTTTCACAATCTGGTCGTGGAAAGCCTGGGCCTGGCGTAGGAGGAAGCGCACATGTATTTTCCTGTGGCCGGCATCGAAGTCAATCCCTTTGTGCCACCGCTGGTGGCCTTTGCCATCTCGTTTTTCACCTCCATGGGAGGCGTTTCCGGCGCTTTTCTCCTGCTGCCCTTCCAGGTCAGCATCCTTGGCTTCAGCACCCCGGCGGTGAGTTCCACCAACCAGCTCTTCAACATCGTCGCCATTCCCAGCGGCGTTTACCGCTATCTCAAGGAGGGGCGCATGGTCTGGCCGCTTACCTGGCTGGTGGTCATCGGGACCCTGCCCGGGGTGCTGGCAGGGGCGTTGCTGCGCATCCACTATTTTCCAGATCCCCGCAATTTTAAGTTTTTCGCCGGCCTGGTCCTTCTCTATCTTGGGGCGAGGCTGCTGCAGGATCTCCTGTTCCCGGGCAGGGGAAAGGAGCAGAACCGGGTCGAGCTTCGGATCAAGGAATATCAGGCGCAAAACAAGGGGGGGGCGCTGCCGCCGGTCATCCTGCACCGGGCAGGCCTCCACAGGATCCGCTACGAGTTCATGGGCGAGATCTGCGAAGCGCCAAGCGTGGCCATCCTGGCCTTGAGTCTGGTGGTGGGGGTTATCGGCGGCATATACGGCATCGGTGGCGGCGCCATCATCGCCCCCTTTTTCGTCAGCGTTTTTGGCC
The DNA here is from genome assembly GCA_002347185.1 of Desulfobulbaceae bacterium UBA2262. Lineage (GTDB taxonomy): Bacteria > Desulfobacterota > Desulfobulbia > Desulfobulbales > Desulfurivibrionaceae > UBA2262. The sequence continues at coordinate 4,777 of DDXK01000031.1, forward strand.
TGCCGGTGCATACCGTGGCCGGCGCCGCCCTGATGGGAACCTTCGTGACCTCGGTGGCCGGGGTTCTCTTCTATCAGCTCATCGCCCCCTTTTACCCGAGCCTGGCCGTGGCCCCGGACTGGCTGCTGGGCCTGCTTTTCGGCCTTGGCGGTTTCTGCGGCATGTACTGCGGAGCCAGGGCGCAGAAGCATATGCCGGCGAGGGTGATCAAATGGCTGCTGGCGGCTTTCGTCCTCTTCACGGCGGGCAAGTATGTGCTGGAGTTTTTCCTCCGCTGACCACTTACTTGCAGGGCCTGGGCTTGCCTGTTTTGTCGAGGACCTGGATGAGATGGACGGCGGTGGAGGAGCTCTGGCCGCCGCCGTAGCCTTCCATGCTGAGAAAGGTCAGGCCCTCCACGCAGAGCAGGCGATAGGTTTTCCGGTGCGGGATCTTTTCATCCTCGGTGGTCCACTTTCCCCGCTCGATCTCCATGGCTTCCTCGGGAGCGGCGGCCACGGCAGAAGGGGAGAGGGTGCAGGCGAGAAGGGCGAGGGCGAGGAAGGCGGTCGGCATGAGGGGGCTCCGGAGAAGAGGTTGATGGGTATCGGAAAAGATCAGGACATTTCCGGATAGAGGCGCAGGATATCCTCTTCCCGCGCCGCCATGATTCCCCGTTCGCTGATCAGCCCGGTGACGAGGCGGGCAGGGGTCACATCGAAGGCGTAGTTGGCGCTTCTGGTCTTTTCCGGGGCAATCCGCACGGTGGCAAGGCTGTTCTCCGCGGTGAGGCCGCGGATATGGGTGATCTCCTCGCCGCTTCTCTCCTCGATGGGAATGGAGGCGAGACCGTCCCGGATCGACCAGTCAAAGGTGGAAGAGGGCAGGGCCACATAGAAAGGGATGGAGTTGTCTTTTGCCGCCAGCGCTTTCAGATAGGTGCCTATCTTGTTGGCCACGTCGCCGCAGCGGGTGGTGCGGTCGGTGCCGACGATGACCAGGTCCACCATGCCGTGCTGCATGAGGTGACCGCCGGTATTGTCGGCGATGAGGGTGTGGGGTACCCCCTCCTCCTTGAGTTCCCAGGCGGTGAGTTTGGCGCCCTGCAGCCAGGGCCTGGTTTCGTCCACCCAGACATGCAGGGGAATGCCGGCGGCATGGGCGGCATAGATGGGGGCGGTGGCAGAGCCATGGTCGACAAAGGCGAGCCAGCCGGCATTGCAGTGGGTGAGGATGTTCACTGGTTCGCCCCCCTTTTTTTTGCTGAGGGCCTCGATGAGCGCCCGGCCGTGTTCACCTATCCGCCGGCAGAATTCCGCATCCTCGTCGGCGATCTCGCAGGCCTCCCTGAAAACCTTCTCCCTTTTCGCCGCCAGGCTGCAGTCCCAGTTGCCGGCTCGCAGCTGCCTTTTCACGGCCCAGGCAAGGTTGCTGGCCGTGGGCCGGGTCTGGAGGAGCTTGGCTGCCGCTGTCTCCATGTACCGGGCAAAGCCCTTGTCCGGCGCGGTCTGGGCCGCAAGGTGCATGCCGAAGCCTGCCGCCGCTCCGATCAGCCCGGCGCCGCGCACATGCATTTCCCCGATGGCCCTGCACATCTCTTCGAGGGTGCGCAGCTCCTCGACAACGAACTGGTGCGGCAGGTATCTCTGATCGATGATCCGGACGACTCCCTTTTCGCTTTCATCAGCCCAGATGGTGCGGTACGGTGTGCCCTGAACCTGCATCCTGGTTTCCTGTTCAGAAAAAAAGTGTGAAAATATAATATGATATGAGACCCATACCAAGAGAGCCGTAGATCAGCAGTCAGGATGGGCAATCGCTGTTCTGGTATTTTTTCATGAGCCTGGCAAAGGTGAAGCCGGCAATGGCAAGGGCGACAAGGGTGGCGAGCAGTTGGGGCGTATCCATGGGAGCATCCTCACAGGTGCGGCTGACTTTTTTTCACCTTAATACGCTTTCGGGTCCGGGCCAAGATTTTCCTTACCCCTCCCTGACCCTGGCCAGGGTCAGGGCCAGTACCTCGGACGCTCCGGCCTTTTTCAGGGTCAGGGCGCATTCGTTCACCGTGCTGCCGGTGGTGAATACATCATCGACCAAGAGGACGCTTTTCCCAAGCACCGTTGTTTTGTCGGCAACGGCAAAGGCGTTGCGCAGGTTCCTGCGGCGCTCCCTGCCGCCCATGCCTGTCTGGGGGGCGGTTGCCCGCTCTCGCCTGAGCAGGTCTCTTTGCAGACGGGGATCCCTGGGGAAAAAGGCCTGAGCCAGAAGCTGGGCCTGGTTGAAGCCCCGCTCGGCCAGCCTTTTTTCNNAGGCGGGCGAGGCTTGGCAGGCAGGCGGTGGCACCCTGGTATTTGAGGCGGTGGATCAGGGTTTTCACCGGCTCGTCATAGAGGAGCAGAGCCCGGGCGGCGGTGAAATGGTATTTTTGGGTCAGGCAGGCGCCGCAAAAATGGTCGCCGCCTGCAGCCTTTGGAAAATGGCGGCCGCAGCAGGGGCAAAGGGGAGAGGAGAGAAAGGAGAGCCGGGGAAGGCAGTCGGCGCAGAAAAGGATTCCCTGGGAGGAGGGGAGCGCGGTCTCGCAGGCGAGGCAGTGGGGAGGAAAGAGAAGATCCATCAGGGAGCGGCAGAAGCGCCTCATCCGCCACCCCCGGCGAGAAAACGCTTCAGGACCATGATGCCGTCCGGGGTGAAGGGTTCCTTCTCGCTCAAGGAAAGCGCCTCCTCCACCGGCAGAAAAAAGGCCTCTGCCACCTCTTCCTCCTGGAGACGGAAGGGTCCGTCGCAGCGGGCTGAGAAAAGACGGCCCCAGACCCGGTTGCCGCCATCCTCGTGGTAAAAATCGAAATGGGCGGCGAGGCGGGCCTTGTGCACGCCCAGTTCCTCGGCCAGCTCGCGTGCGGCGGCCGCCGGCCATGTTTCGTCGTCGGCCAGCAGCACCCCGCCGGTGGCCACATCGTACCAGCCAGGATAGATGTCCTTGCGCAGGGTCCGCTTTTGGACGAGGATTTTCCCCTCGCGGTTGAAAACCAGGATATAGCTGGCCCGGTGGATGAGTCCCTGCTGGCGCATGATTTTTCTGGGAACCTTGCCGAGCGGCTTGTTGTCGGCATCGACAATGAGTACTATTTCGTCTCCGGGCTGCATCTTCCTTCTCTGCGGGCGCTTGCGACAGCAATTGGCGGTTTGCGAAAGGGCAAAACTCTTATACCATGGAAAGCGGAGGGCAGGAAAGATGCGGCTCGCCAACCGCCAGGCTTATTTACGAACAGGATAGGGAATCATGGAAAAAAAATTACAGTTTTCAGTTACTTACATTTTCATTGCCATAGCGGTTTTTCTGCTGCTCCAGAGCTGGCTCTCGCCTCGGATCAACAATGTTTCCTACAGCCAGTTCAAGAGCTACGTGGCCGAGGACAAGATCAACTCGGTGGTGATCTCCTCAAATCTGCTCAAGGGCTACGAAACGCTGGTGACCAGCAAGAAGGAGCCGATGTTTCCCGAGGCCCTCTATGTCACCCCCCGCATCGATGACCGGAATCTGGTCGATTTCCTGGAAAAGCACGAGGTGGACATCATTGCCGCCAACGAGCATACCTTTCTCCGCACCCTGCTTTCCTGGATACTGCCCACCCTTTTCTTCGTCGGGGTCTGGATGTTCATGATGCGCCGCATGGGCCAGGGGGCTGGCGGCGGCATGATGACCCTGGGCAAGTCCAAGGCCAAGATCATCGCCCAGACCGATCTCGGGGTCAACTTCGATTCGGTGGCCGGCCAGGAAGAGGCCAAGCAGGAGCTGGCCGAGGTGATCGAGTTTTTGAAAAATCCCGGCAAGTTCACCAGGCTTGGCGCCAGGATCCCCAAGGGCATCCTCCTGGTCGGTCCCCCGGGTACGGGCAAGACCCTGCTTGCCAAGGCGGTGGCCGGCGAATCCGGGGTGGCCTTCTTTTCCATCAGCGGCTCCGATTTCATCGAGATGTTCGTCGGCCTGGGGGCGGCCAGAGTGCGGGATCTTTTTGAACAGGCCAATGCCAAGGCGCCCTGCATCGTCTTTATCGACGAGCTCGACTCCCTGGGCAAGGCGAGGGGAAGCGGCATGATGGGGGGCCACGACGAGCGGGAACAGACCTTGAATCAGCTCCTGGCCGAGATGGACGGCTTCGAGGTGAACAAAGGGGTGGTGATCCTCGCCGCCACCAACCGGCCCGAGATTCTCGATCCGGCCCTGCTCCGGCCCGGCCGTTTCGACCGGCACATCCTGGTGGACAGGCCGGACCTCAAGGAGAGGATCGCCATCCTCAAGGTGCATGTCAAAGGAATCAAGATGGCCGCCGGGGTGGATCTGGAAATCATTGCCCGCCGCACTCCCGGCTTTACCGGCGCCGACCTTGCCAACCTGGTCAACGAGGCGACCCTGCTTGCGGTGCGCAAGGGCAAGGAGCAGGTGGAAGAAGGCGAGTTCGAGGAGGCCATCGACCGCATCATCGCCGGGCTGGAAAAGAAAAACCGGGTTTTGAACGAGCTGGAAAAAAAGACCGTGGCCTACCATGAAACAGGCCATGCCCTGGTGGCGACCTTCCGCAAGACCGCGGAAAAGGTGCACAAGATTTCCATCGTGCCCCGGGGCATCGGCGCTCTGGGCTACACCATGCAGCTGCCCACCGAGGACCGTTTTCTGATGTCAAAAACCGAGCTGCTGGAGAAGATCGACGTGCTGCTGGGGGGGCGGGCTGCGGAAAAGATCGTTTTCGGCGAAATCACCACCGGCGCCCAGAACGACCTGCAGCGGGCCACCGAGATTGCCCGCAGCATGGTGGCCATGTATGGGATGAATGAAAAACTGGGCCAGGTCACCTATCTGCAGCCGGCCAGCCAGTTTCTGCAACAGGGAATTTTTCAGCAGAAGGAGTTCAGCGACCAGACCGCCCTGCTCATCGACGAGGAGGTGCGGCGGATTGTTGATGAGCGGATGACCGGGGTGGAGCAGACCCTCACCGAACAGCGCGTCTTGCTGGAAAAGGTGGCGCAAACCCTGCTCGAAAAGGAGGCTCTGGACGACGAGGAGTTCCGCATGCTTCTGGCGGAGGAGAATCAGCCCGCCGCCTGAGGAGGGAGCCGCGCCCGGGGCGAGTTTGCCGCAGCCCCGGGCGCAGGAAGAGTATTTCCGTCAGCAGCCTTCCACGGCCGCTGTTTTTTTCTGATGGCACTGGGTGCAGCTGGTGGGCCCGGCCTGTTTCTCCTTGTGGCAGCCGAGGCAAAGGGCGTGACCCGCCTCCTTGCCCAGGGTGAGGGGACCAGGCGTCTGCTCGCCATGGCAGGCGGCGCAGCCGTGCGCATCCCCGTGTTTCCGGTGGGAAAGGGTGATTTTCCCCTGGTTGTTCACCAGAACCACGGTTTCCTGGGCCTGCGCGGCGTCCATCTCCGCAACGACCGGGGCGGCGAGCTCGGCCACGCTCTTCTCGCCTTTGGCCGCCAGGGAGGCGGCCTCTTCCTGGGCGGCCTCCACGGCAGCCGCCGCTTTCTCCTGCACCACCTCCGCCGCCTGCCCCGCTTCCTTCACCACTGCCTGGCCCGCATCCTGCGTTGCCTTCACGGCCTCTTCCACGGCGGGGGCTGCCTGGCTGATGGTCTGCTCGGCCTGCTGCAGGGCTGTGCCGACCGCTTTTTGCGCCTCCTGCACCGCCTGCTCGACCGCCGGCGCGCTGCCCGGCGCCTCGGCCTTCTTTTCTTCCTGCTGGCCGCAGCCGGAGAGGGTGAGAAGAGAGAGCATTCCGATCAGACAGAGTTTCTTGTGCATGGGATCCTCCTTGCTTGCTTTGGATAGGGGAAGGGAGAAACACTCCACCGGCCATGGCGACAAGCCGCAACCTGTTGCAACATTCTGTTAGTGTCGGGGACGGGAGCCCTGCGGTCAACCATTTTTTGCGCGCAGAAACGCGGAACCGGGTCCTGTGCTCATCCGGCCAGGCCCGCCAGCACCTTCTTCACCACGTTGCCGTCCGCCTTCTTGCCGAAATGTTTCATGATGGGACCCATGGCCTGCATGGCGCTCTTGAACTGGGAAAGATCGACATTGGCCCTGGTCCAGGCGAGAATCTCCTCCTCGCTGGCCATCTTCGGGAGGTAGCATTCCAGGATCTGCAGATATTCGGAGGTTGCCTCCTTCTTCAGCTCCAGGGTCTGCTTCTCCGACTTGACCAGTCCCTGGATGATCCCCACCACGTCGTCGTCGGTGATCTCCTCCTCCTTTTTGGGGCGGCTCGATTTCTTGCCGCTCTCCAGGGTGATGGGGATGGTGAGCTTGGTGGGAAACTCGCTCATGACGATGCGGATGGCGCCCTTGACCGCCTCGTCCTTGGCCAGCATGGCCACCTTGAGGTCGCTTTTCATCTTGGCCAGCAGGCCAAGCTCCATGGCGTCGTTCCAGCCGTATTTGCTCTCTGTGCTCATGCTCTTTCCTCTTCTCTGGCGAAGAAGGGTCTTCTTCGCTATTTACAGACAAAATCGGCGCCGGTCGGCGCCGAGGCCAGGCAGTCGGCAAGGGAAGCGCCTTCCGCCTCGGAGAGCCTGGCGCCCTTGCGGATCATATTTTTAATGGTCCGCTGCCAGGCGCCCTTGTTTTTTTTCTCCAGGCTCTGGCAGATGCGCGCCTTGGAGTGGCAGGCCTGGCAGTTTGCATTGAGGGTTGCCGCGCACGGCTCTTCTGCGGCAAGGGCTGCGCCGTTGCTCATGAGCAGGCAGATGAGGAGGCTTATTGCGGGGGCAAGGTTTCTCATGGTCATTCTCCTTGGGTCAGCCGAATTTCCAGGCGAGAAGAAGGCCGAGGACCGCGAGACCGGGGCCATTGGCCAGGTAGACGAAAAAAACCAGAGGGTATTTCGGGCCGAGCAGCTCCTTGAGGCGCGGCCGATTGACAAGCTTCGGGATCCAGAAGGCCACGGAGAGCAGAGAGCCCAGCAGGGCGAGGACGAGACCGGTGGCGTGGAGTATGGCCTGCATCCTCACGCCCCTTCCAGGGCCCTGATGCGCTCGCTCAGGATGCATATGCAGGCTTCGGCCCGGCCCGCCGCCTGCTCCTTGCCCTTCTGTTCATAGTACATCTGACTCAGCTCCAGGGATTCCACGGCGAGTTTCAGGTTCTTGAGCTGGGCCTTGTGCGGCTCTGCCTGCCATTGGGCGATAAAGGTTCTGGCTTCTTCTTCGTTGTTGATGTTCATGGCGGCGATCTTCTGGCGGCAAGGGTTCATGGGCTTGTTCGAAAAGGAGATTGTACCTTTTTTTCAGAGAATGAAAAGCAAAAGGAGAGGCGCAAAACGGCACCGGCAAGCCCCGGCTGCACCGCTTCGGGAAGGTTCCCTGGGCCTCCCGCAGGGCGAAGAGGCGGGGGGAATCGGCGGCGATCGCGTCAAGACGCTGCAAAGGTGCGAGTAGAAAAAAGCGTGATATGAAAGAGAGAAGCAACAGCCCCGGGAAAGCATGGAAAGATGGTTTCCCGGGGCCAGGGCGGAGAGACTCGCCGGATCTGGCGGTGCTCAGATCTTGTAGAAATGCTCTTTTTCAGCGCCGCATTTCGGGCAGACCCACTCCGCCGGCAGATCTTCGAAGGCGGTTCCCGCCTCGACGCCATGTTCGTAGTCTCCTTCCGCAGGGTCATATACATAGCCACAGGGGCATTCATACTTGTCCATCGCCGTCTCCTTAGTCGTGTTTATTATCAATTTTAGCAGGTTATCTTTATTTTGATAATTTTTATCATATACAGTCTGGGGAAAAAATCCAGAAAAAAAGAAGGGCCTGTTTTCTGGCGCGGCTGCAGGCGGGAGACGGCGTGCTAATGCTGGTAGCCATCCGTGTGCTGTTTTTTCTTCTCTTCCTTGCTGGCGTACATGGCCCGGTCGGCCCTGCTCAGCAGTTCGCCGATGGAGCAGGCGGCGGCCGGGCTGTAGCGGGCCACCCCGAAGCTCAGGGAAAGGGGGTACTGCCTGGCGGCATCGCTGTTGATCCTGGCCAGGTTTTCGGCCAGTCGGTGCGCGATGCTCGTTTCGTTGCCCAGGGCGGAATTGTCCGTGCAGAGGATGACGAACTCGTCGCCGCCGATGCGGCCTATCACGTCGGCCAGTCGGAAGGTGTCGCGGAGCAGGATCGCGGTTTCCACCAGGGCCTGATCGCCGATCTGGTGGCCCAAGGTGTCGTTGATCCACTTCATGTTGTCGAAATCGATGTAAAAAAGCAAAAGATCGATCCCGTCACGGTTGCTGATGCCGAGGAGCTTTTCGGAAAAGGCCATGAAGCCGCGCCGGTTGAGCAGGCCGGTGAGCTCGTCGGTCACCACCGATTCCCGCAGTTTCTCCTCCCATTTCTTCCGCTCGGTGATATCGGCGAAGGTCACCACCGCGCCCATGAGGGCAAAATCTTCGGCAATGGGGGTGCTGGTGAAGCGGACCGGGAAGCTGCTGCCGTCTTTCCGCCAGAAGGTCTCGGTCCCCTTGCGCAGGATGCCATCGCGACCTGCGGCGCAGATGGGGCAGGCGTGCGGCGGGTTTTCCTCCTCCTGGGGCGGGCAGGAGTGGACAATGTCGTGCAGGCTGTTGCCGACGATCTTCGAATGTTCGTAGCCGAGCATGGCCAGGGCGGCAGGATTGGCAAAGGTGATGCGGTTCTGGGAATCGATGCCGAAGATGCCTTCCCCCACCGCGTTCAGGATCCGCTCGTGCTGATGGCGCAGGCTGCTGAACGCTTTTTCCGTTTTGATCTTGTCGCTGAGGTCGCGCATGATGGCGACGATGAATTCATGCTCTTCATCCCTGATGGGTAGAAAGTTGATCGCCACCTTTTTCCCGTTGAGGAGGATCGGATTTTTTTCCTCGATGAAGGCGGGCGCTTCCTCGATGCCGGCCAGCAGCGCGCGCAGCCGTTCCCGCTGGCCCGCGCCGAAGAGATCGAGAAAGCCGGAGGCGAGGAGGTCTTCTTCCGGCAGGCCGGTCAGGGTCAGGGCCGAGGCATTGGCATGGAAGATCCTGCCGTCGAAGGTGAACTCAATGACCCCTTCCGGCATGCTGTCGAAGATGATCTCGTAATGGCGCCTGGAAAAAAGCAGTTCCGAGGTGATGTGCCGTTTGTACAGATCCTCACCGCCCAGGATCACCCCGGAGAGCTCCCCGATGGAATTGTTGTCGATGCGCCTGAGTACCGTGGCGAGATGCGCTTCCGTGTTCTTGAAGGGGCCCTTGGCGATGCAGGCATCAGCGCCGAGCTTGAGGATGTTGCTCTCGTCCTCGAGCAGGGTGGCCGAGTAGATGATGAGGCGGACCGCCTTCAGTTCCGGTCGGCTGCGGATCACCTGGCAGAGCTTCTCGCCGTTGATGTTGGGCATGATCAGGTCGGTGATCACGATGTCGGGCGCGGTTTTCTTGAGGATTTCCAGGGCGGCGAGGCCATCCTCGGCGGTGAGCACCTCGTGGCCCTCCCTGTGCAGAAAATCGACCAGGAGCTTCAAGACGACGGGGTGGTTGTCCACCACCAGAATTTTTTTCATAAAAGAGCCTTTGCTGGGTGAAAAAGTCTGGGAAAGAGCGGGGAAAGCGGTGTGACATTTTGTCCATTCTTACCGGGCCAGGAGGAAAAGACAACAGTTTAGTGGCCGGTGACGGCCAGGAGAAGGTCGGCGGCCACCGCCAGCAGCGAGAGGGCGAAGATGAAGAGGTAGTTGATGTTTTCCTTGGACTTGACGATGGAGGAGAGCACGTATGCGAGCTGCTCCCGCTCTTCCCTGCCCAAGGGGGCGCTGCCCTCAATTTTTTCCAGCAGCCGGTTTTCCCGGATCGTTCGTTTGCGTTTTTCCGAGATATGGTAGCGGAAGGCGAAGAAGAGGATGTAGCCGATCACCCCGAAATACCAGAGGGGCCGCAGCAGTTCGGGAGAAAAGCTGTTGACGATGGTGAGCAGCCGGAAGGCCACGGCGGAAAGCAGGCCGATGACCAGAAAGAGGTAGATGACAAAGGGGGAAACGGTCTGCGGTTTTTCGGGCATGGCTTTTCGCACGGGGAAAGGGATTAGTCTTCGCAGCCGCAGGCCTGCTCTTCCGCGAGGCAGAAGGGGCAGAGCAGGCCCCTGCTGGTGCCGGCAAGCGTGGAGAGGGGAAAAAGGGCGCCGCAGACGGCACAGGCTTCCTGCCGCGCCTCCGGCCCCGCCGCCTCCGAATGTTCTTCCGCGGGGTTATGCAAGCCGGACCGCAGTGCCGCTGACCGAAACCATCAGCATGCCGTTTTTTTCACCCAGCACCTCGTAGTCGAGATCGACTCCGACAACCGCGTCGGCGCCGAGCTGGGAGGCGGCTGTCTCAAGCTCGGCAAAAGCCAGCTCCCGCGCCTTGCGCAGCTCTTTTTCGTATGCGGCGGATCTGCCGCCCACGATGTCGCGGATGCCGGCGAAGAGATCACGGAAAATGTTGGCGCCGACGATGGCCTCTCCGGTGATGATGCCCAGGTAGGCGCTGATCTTTTTTCCGTCGAGGCTGGGGGTGGTGGTCATGAGCATCTGCAAATCTCCAGGTCTTCGATTATTCCGGGGAGAGGGGATGGGCAAAGCGGAAGGTGGTGCCGCTTTCGGCCGAGGAGACAAAATCCACGCTCCCCCGCAAAAAGGTTTCGCCAAAAAGCTTCATGGCAAAGCTGCCGGTGCCGCGCCCCGATCCCTCCTTGGTGCTGAAGTGGCGCTGAAAAAGGCGGAGCCGCGCCTCTGCCGGCAGCTCTCTGGCGTTCCAGACCGAAAAGACCACCCGCTCCTGCGCCAGGGTGAGCCCGAGGCGTATCTCCTCCCCTGCCGCCGAGGCCTCAAAGGCGTTGAGCAGCATGTTGCCGAGGATCCGGTTTACCAGGGAGGCGTCGGTGTTCAGGGTGACGGCCGGGATGGTGGCCGGCAGGCTGAGCCGTTTGTTTTTCGCGGCGGGATGCGAGGTCAGCATCTGGGCCGCCTCCAGGAGCAGCTGCTCGCAGGAAACCGGGGCAAGCTGCAGCCGGTAGTCGCGGTAATCGGCAAGCACCAGGGCGCGCTGGATGGCGACCTCCTTTTCCAGGCGGTCGAGTAGCTGCTCGAGTTGCAGGGTCAGGCGGTTGTGCACCCCCTGATTTTCCCAGAGCAGCAATTCGCTGGTGCCCTTGAGGCCGCCGATGAGGTTGTTGAGGTCGTGGAAAAAGCTGCGCTCCAATGCCTCCCAGCGCTCCTGCCGGGTGATGTCCTGGAGAAAGAGGAGGAGAAAGCGTCTCCCTCCGATTTGCAGCGGAGAGGCATGCACCTTGAGGCAGAGCTCCATGGGGGCGCCGCCCCGCTGCACGGTGGCCACGCATTTCTGCTCGCAGGCTTTGTTCTTGGCAAGGCTCGTCACCATGGCGATGGCCGCGCCGCAGGAGGAACAGTATCTGGTGGTGCCGCAGCCATGCGGCTCCTCCTGGGCATGCACACAGCCGATCGCCTCTCCGGGGCGCAGGCCGAGGGCGGCGCCCGCCTCCGTGAGGCCAAGCATTTTCAGGAGGGAATCGTTCACCACCACGATCTGCCGGCGTTCGTTCACCACGGCCAGCAGGCCGCTCACCGACTGCAGGAGGGTATCGACGATGGGGCTGCCGCCGACCAGGGCCAGTTCTGCATGCAGTTCTTCCGGCGAGGCTTTTGCCGCGGGGGCGAAAAAGGTCTCCATGGGTGCGTCCCGGTGCATGGCGTGGGGCGGGGCAGGCGTTTCAGGGGGCATCATCGGCGCTGTTTTCCTCCCATTTTGAGGCCTGGGTGATCTTGTGGTCGTCCTCGATAATATGTTCGAGGACCCAGACGTGCATGAGCCGCTTGAACTTGTAGATCAGGGCATCGAGGTTGCCGCTGTGTTTCATGATGGTGTTCATTTCATGGATGATTTCCTGGTGCTGACGCCTGTGTTCGGCGAGGCCCGGAAAATCGATCCCTGCCATGTATTCCTCTTCGTGCTGAAAATGGGTTTTCACATAGTCGTAGAGCGCGACGACCGCCTCCTTGACCCGCTCCACCCGCTCGCCGCTGTTGGCAAAGCCGGCAACGGTGCTGGCCAGCGCGATCAGGTGCCGGTGTTCCGCATCGATGACGGCGTTGCCGATGCTGTATTCGTCCTTCCAGGTGAATTGGCCCATATCCGGCGGCTCCAGGGAGTTTTTTCCGTGCTGTTGGCTATTGTATGGTTTTTTCGGGGAAAAAAGCAAGGTGGAGCGTGCGGGAAAAAGGGCGGTCGCGGCAGCTTTTTTCCCGCGGCCCGCACCGGCGCCGGAGAAGATGGGGTTTGCAATCGCCATCGCTATGTGCTAATCCTGTGGCGTTCGTCACCCTGTCGAGAAAAGCTCTAGCAAGAAGGAACAACCATGGCAAACGAGACCATTATCTACACCGAAGTCGATGAGGCGCCGGCCCTGGCGACCTACTCCCTGCTCCCCATCCTCACCGCCTACACCAGGGGTTCCGGCATTGCCATCGAGACAAGGGACATCTCGCTGGCCGGCCGGATCATCGCCAATTTCCCCGAAAACCTGCGCGAGGAACAGCGGCTCCCGGATCATCTCGGCGAGCTGGGGGCCCTGGCCAAGCGGCCCGAGGCCAACATCATCAAGCTGCCCAATATCAGCGCCTCGGTACCCCAGCTGAAGGCGGCGATCAAGGAGCTGCAGGAGAAGGGCTACGCCATCCCCGACTATCCGGAGGCGCCGAAAAACGAAGAGGAGAAGGCCCTTGCCGCCCGCTTTGCCAAGGTGCTCGGCAGCGCGGTGAACCCGGTGCTCCGGGAGGGCAACTCCGACCGGCGGGCCGCCGCCTCGGTCAAGCAGTTCGGCCGCAAGAACCCGCACCGGCTGATGAAGCCCTGGCCGGCCGACTCCAAATCCAGGGTCGCACACATGACGGCCGGCGATTTTTACGGCAGCGAAGTGTCCCGCACCCTCGAAAGGGCCTGCGAGGTCCGCTTCGAGTTTGTCGGGGATGACGGCGGCAGCACGGTGCTCAAGGAGAAGACCCCGCTCCTGGCCGGCGAGGTGCTCGACGCCTCAGTGATGAATGTGGCCGCCCTGCGGAACTTCTACGCCGAGCAGATCGCGGCGGCAAAAGAGGATGGCGTGCTGCTCTCCCTGCATCTTAAGGCGACCATGATGAAGGTCTCGGACCCGGTCATGTTCGGCCACTGCGTCTCGGTCTTCTACCAGGAGGTCTTTGCCAGGCACGCCGAGATCATCGCCAGGCTCGGGGTGAATGTCAACAACGGCCTCGGCGACCTTTACGCCAAAATCCAGAGCCTGCCCGAGGCGGAGCGGGCCGCCATCGAGGCGGACATCCAGGCGGTCTATGCGGCCAAGTGCGAACTGGCCATGGTCGATTCCAGCCGCGGGATCACCAATCTGCATGTGCCCAACAACGTGATCGTCGATGCCTCCATGCCCGTCTTCATCCGCGACGGCGGCCGGATGTGGGGGCCGGATGACAAGCTGCACGACACCATCGCCATGGTGCCGGACCGCTGCTATGCCACCATCTATCAGGAGGTGGTGGAGGACTGCAAGAAGCATGGCGCCTTCGACCCGGCCACCATGGGCTCTGTGGCCAATGTCGGCCTGATGGCGCAGAAGGCCGAGGAGTATGGCTCCCACGACAAGACCTTTATCGCGCCCGGCCAGGGAGAGATCCGGGTGGTCGATCTCGCCAGCGGCGAGACGCTGCTCTCCCGGCGGGTGGAGAAGGGCGACATCTTCCGGAGCTGCCAGAGCAAGGACGCCCCGATCCGCGACTGGGTGAAGCTGGCCGTGAACCGGGCCCGGGCCACCGGAACCCCTGCCATCTTCTGGCTCGACCCCAACCGGGCGCACGACGCCCAGCTCATTGCCAAGGTGAACGCCTACCTGCCCAGCCACGACACCAGCGGCCTCGATATCCGGATCATGACGCCGGTGGAGGCGATGCGCTTCTCCCTGGCGCGCATCCGCAAGGGCGAGGACACCATCTCCGTCACCGGCAATGTCCTGCGTGACTACCTCACCGATCTCTTCCCGATCCTGGAGCTGGGCACCAGCGCCAAGATGCTTTCCATCGTGCCGCTGATGAACGGCGGCGGCATGTTCGAAACCGGGGCCGGCGGCTCGGCGCCCAAGCATGTGGAGCAGTTTTTGAAGGAAGGCCACCTGCGCTGGGACTCCCTGGGGGAATTCTGTGCCCTGGTCCCCTCCTTCGAGCAGATCCACGGCACCTTCAAGAACGAAAAGGCGCTGCTGCTGGCCGAGACCCTGGATCAGGCCATCGGCCTCTTTCTTGAAAACGGCAAGTCGCCCTCCCGCAAGGTGGGGGAGCTGGACACCCGGGGCAGCCATTTCTATCTGGCCCTCTACTGGGCGCAAAGCCTGGCGGCGCAGGGGAAGGACCAGGAGGTGGCGGCGCGTTTTGCACCGGTGGCCAAGGCGTTTGCCGAAAACGAGGCCACGATCGTGACCGAACTGAACAGAGCCCAGGGCAAGCCCGTCGATATCGGCGGCTACTACCGGCCCGATTTCGCCAAGACCGCCAGGGCCATGCGGCCCAGCGCCACCATGAACCGGATCATCGACGCGCTCTGATTTCTGCGGCCGGAAAAGGGCGCACGCGAAAAAGCCCTCCGGAAGGAGGGCTTTTTTCTTGGAAAAGCAGGGGAGACGGGAATATTCGGGCTGTTCAGCCCCGGATCAGCCCGAGCAGCTCCTCTGTTTTCGCCTCCAGCAGGGCGTGGTCGCCCCGGGTCTCCACATTGAGGCGCAGCACCGGCTCGGTGTTTGATTTTCTGATATTGAAGCGGAAGCGTTCGGCGGTGAAGCTCAAGCCGTCGGTGTAGTCCTTGTCTCCGGCGACATTCTGATAAAAGGCCTCCACCCGGGCGATGACCGCGTCGGGATCAGCGACCCGGCTGTTGATCTCGCCGCTCACCGGATAGGCGCTCTGCCGGGAGCGCACCAGGGCGGAAAGGGGCTGGCGGGCGCGGCTGACGAGCTCGGCGACCAGCAGCCAGGGGATCATGCCGGAGTCGCAGTAGGCAAAATCGCGGAAATAATGGTGGGCGCTCATCTCGCCGCCGTAGACGGCATCNNCCGCATCCGCTCCTTGATGAAGGCATGTCCGGTCTTGCTCATCACCGGCATCCCGCCGGCCGCGGCGACCATCTCCCTGGTGTTCCAGATCAGGCGCGGGTCGTGGATGATCTTCGCCCCCGGCGTTCTGGCCAGGATCGCCTGGGCCAGCAGGCCGACCAGATAATAGCCTTCGATGAATTCGCCTTCCTCGTCAAAGAAAAAGCAGCGGTCGAAGNNGTCGAAGTCGCCGTCCCAGGCGATGCCGAAATCGGCCTTGTGCTCGCGCACCGCCTGCGCGGTGATGGCCCGGTTTTCCGGGAGCAGCGGGTTGGGCACCCCGTTGGGAAAGGTGCCGTCCGGCTGCCACTGCAAGCGGATGAAGGTAAAGGGCAGCGCCGCCTCCAGCCGGTCGATGACTGGGCCTGCGCAGCCGTTGCCGGCATTGGCCACGATTTTCAGGGGCCTTAAGGCCGTTTTATCGATATAGCCGAGCAGATGCTCGATGTAGGCGGGTTTGTTGTCCAGAGTGCCGAGGCTGCCGGTCCTGGCTGCGCTTATCCTTTTGCCTGCCTCGGCGAGCCGCTCGATTTCGCCAAGGCCGGTGTCGCCGGAGATGGGTCGGGCTCCGCCCCGCACCAGCTTCATGCCGTTGTAGTCGGCCGGGTTGTGGCTGGCGGTGATGATGATGCCGCCTTCCACATCGAGATGAAAGGCGGCAAAGTAGATCTCTTCGGTGCCGCAAAGGCCGAGGTCGATCACATCGACCCCGGCCGCGAGAAAGCCCTCGGCCAGGGACTGGGCCAGGTCCGGGCTCGAGAGGCGGATGTCGTGGCCGATGGCCACCTTTTTCGGGGAAAAGAGGGCGCTGTAGGCCTGAGCGATGGCAAAGGCCAGCGCCGTATCGAGTTCTTCCGGCACGCGGCCGCGGATGTCATAGGCTTTGAAACAGGGCAGGCTCATGGCGGTTCCAGGTCAGAAGTCTTTGAAGGAAAGGGCGCTTTCGGGTAGAGTTGGTTTTTGTGGGCCTCAGGGGAAGAGGTCTGCTCTCCCTCGGCGGCCTGCCGCTCAGCAATAAGGACAGGAAAGCATGGAAACCCCGATTCTGCAACCCCAATTCGCGGCCCGCATGGCCGACCTCTACGCGCAGATGGAGCGAGCCTACGACATCGTGGCCCGGCAGCTCGATTTTTCCTGCGAAGGCTGCCCGGACAACTGCTGCGATTCCTATTTTCTCCACCATACCTATGCGGAGTGGGCCTATCTCTGGGTGGGGCTCATGGCGCTTGCCCCCGCCCGGCGCAAACTCCTGGAAAACCGGGCCGCCGACTATGCGGCCGCGAGCCTCGAAGCCCTGGAAAGGGCGGAGCAGCCCCGGCTCATGTGCCCGCTGAACGAGGAGGGCCGCTGCAGCCTCTACAGGCACCGGCTGATGATCTGCCGGCTGCACGGAGTGCCTTCGAGCCTCACCTTCCCCAATGGGCAGATCAAGAAATTTCCCGGCTGCTTCCGCTGCCAGGAGCTGGTGGCCGGCCGGCCCGCGGTGCCGACGGTGGAACGCGCCCCCCTCCTGCGCGGCCTGGTCGCCCTGGAGCAGGAGCTGCTTGGCGACCAGCAGGGGCAGCTGCCCAAGGTGAAGAAGACCATCGCCGACATGATCCTCCTGGGGCCGCCACGGCTCTGAGGCGCGGCAAGGGGAGCGGATGAGGGACGGAAAAATCTTTGCCATCGGCGACATCCACGGCTGCGCGGACAAGCTCCGTACCCTGCTGGCCAGGCTGCCTTTTGATGCCGGGTGCGACACCCTGGTCACCCTGGGCGACTATTTCGACCGTGGCCCCGGTGCCCGGGAGGTGCTGGACCAGCTCTGCCGGCTGCGGGCGGAAGGGGTCCGCTTCGTGGCCATCATGGGCAACCACGAATATCTGCTCCTCGAATACCACCGCAGCAAGGATCCGGCCCTGCTTCCCTATCTGCGCAGGCTCGGCCTGGAAAAGACCCTGGAGAGCTACGGCGGCGCCAGTCTGGCCGTTCTCGGCGATCTTTCCTTCCTGCCTGCCGAGCACCGGGCCTTTCTCGACTCCCTGCTCCCCTACTGGGAAACCGAAGAGTACATCTTCGTGCACGCCGGCCTCCGCTTTGATCAGCCTCTAAACGAACAGGATATCTCCGATCTCTGTGAAGTGCGGGAGCCCTTTCTTTCCGAGGAGCGCGACTACGGCAAGCGTATCATCTTCGGCCACACCCCTTTTGCCACTCCGCTTATCACCCCCAACAAGATCGGCATCGACACCGGCGCCGCCTACGGCAACCTCCTCACCGCCGTGGAGCTGCCGAGCCTGCGCTTTTATCACGCCTGAGCGGCGGAAGGGGCCAGACCTGCCAGGGCGTAGTCGCCGGCCATGAACGCCTCCGCCACCGTGGTGATCTTGGCGTCGTCGGTCATGAAGGCGTCGAGCAGACGGGTGAAGCCCAGGATTTTTCCCACCATCACCAGCTTTTCCTCGATTGCCTCCCGGCTTGCGCCCTGCAGCGAGGCGTTGACCAGATCCTCCCGAACATCGACCAGGAAGCCGTAGTTCTCGAAGATCTCGCCGATGCACAGGGCCCGGCGGCGCCGGCGTTCGAGGCTGGTGCCGCCGCCCTTGAAGCGGAACTTGATATGGTTGCTGCGCGCAGCCGGCGAGGCGACGGCATCGATCATGATGAAGTGGAAATCCATGCGGGCGTTCATATTGCAGTAGTCGCGGCTGACGATGCAGTAGTTGGGCATGCCGATGGGCCGTTCCGATTTCTGGTCGGTGAGGAAGGAGGACATCACCGAGCCCATGGGCGCCCCGCCCGGCGGCGGGCCCCAATGCAGGCCAGGGGTGGTGATTCCCTGCCAGAGGGCCTGGAAGGGGCGGGAGATCACGGTTTCCGGCGGGATGCGCCGCCGGCGCGCCCCTTCCGTTGGCGCAAGCCCCCCGCCCATGTCGATGACGCTCAGGAAGAAGGGAACCGGCGAGTCGACGGCATGGACGGCGGCAAGGTTTTTTTCCAGCATCTCGTCGCCGGCCTCAAACATGGCCAGCACCCCTTTTTCATGGACAAAGCGGACGATGTCGTGCAGGGAGCGGCATTCGAGAATGGAAAAGGTCGGCCCGTAGGCATCGGTGAGGTTGAGGGCGGTGACCAGGGCCTGCAGTTCCTGGTAGAGGGGCGGCAGGCTCGGCTTGGCGGCCTTGGCGGCGGGGGCCTGTTGCCAGGCAGCCAGGGCGGCGGCGATTTCCTCGCTGCTCGCGGCATAGACCTTGCCGTGGCTCGCATCCACGGTGAGCCATTGGCTTGCTTGCAGCTTGCGGCTTGCATCGCTCGGTCCGCAGATCAGGGGGGTCTGCTGCTCGCGGGCCACGCAGGCCAGGTGGTCGGCCGGGCTGCCCAGGTCAACCAGCACCGCGGCGACCTGGCCCAGGAGGTTGGCCGCATCGACAAAGCTCTGGTGCATGACGAGCACCACCGGCTCTGAAGGGATATTTTCCAAATCCCGCTTGTTTTTTATGAGCAAAGCCCGGCCGGTGGCCCGGCCCGCCGAGGCGCTGATCCCTTCGGCAAGGGGTGTGGTTTTCGCCTGCCAGCCGTCGCTTTTCCGGCTGCCCAGGGTGGTGAGGGGGCGCATCTGCAGGATGACGGGCTGGCCGCTTTTGTCCAGAGCCCACTCGAGATCCTGGGGCAGGCCTTCTGCCGCCTCCAGCCTTTTCCCCCAGGAAGCAAGGACCTGCAGGGTCTCCTCGCCCAATACCGGTTTTTGCCGTTCTTCCGGCGGCAAATCGTGCCAGCCAAGACCGCCGTCCTCTTTGCAGATGAGAAAGCGCTCCTTGTCGGCGATGGTGGAGCGCTGCCAGTCCACGCTGCCGTCGGGCCGGACATGGTAGATATCCGCGGCGGCGCTGCCGGCAACCGCGGCCTCGCCCAGGCCGAAGACCGCGCTGATCAAACTGAGATCGCTCTCCGGCTCCTGGGGGGAGCGGCTGAGCAGAATGCCTGCGGCGGTCGCCTCCACCATCTCCAGGCAGAGGACGGCCATGTCGAAGCGCAGGGGGTCAAGGCCGGCATTGAGCCGGTAGGAGAGGCTGCGGACGTTGAAGTTGCTGGCCACCACCTCCTTGAAGGCGGCCAGGAGCTGCTCGTCGTTCGTGACATTGAGTACCGAGCTGAATTGGCCGGCAAAGGAGTGCTGCCTGCCGTCTTCGCTGATGCTGCTGCTGCGCACGGCCAGGGCCTTGCCCGCGGCCAGAAAAGATTCTGCCGCTCTGGTGAGTTCTGCCGCCAGGCTGGGCGGCAGTGGCGCTGACTTGATCAGCTCCTGGGCCTTCCGCGCTGTTTCCGGGGCAATGCTCTCCTCATCCCGGACGCTGTGGCGGGCCAGGAGGTGGACCAGCTTCAGAGAAAGGCCTGCGTGGTCAAGAAAGGTCCGGCAGCCCGCCAAGGTAACAACAAAGCCGTCCGGCACCCGGAATCCGCCGGTTTTTTTGAGGCCGGCCAGGCTGGCGGCCTTGTTGCCGGTCATCACTTTCAGGGCAGGGGTGATGCTCGCCAGCGGCAAGGTGGAGGGGACAGCTTCCTGCGCAGGTCCGCTCAGTTCCTTGAGCGGAGCGGCCAGGGCCTCGCCGAGCCGTTCCTGCACACCCCAGAGGCCCCGGTACTTGCCGCGGCTCAAGTTTTCCAGGCGGTCGATCATTTCGCCGGTTTCACTGAGCAGCTTTTTGATGAGGCGGGCCAGATTTGTCGGGTCGCTCTGCAGCCTGAGCAGGATTGCGATCTCGGTGAGGCAGTCCACCGCCCGGTTGTTGCTGGCCAGCAGCGAGCGGAACACCTGGTAGCGGGCGGTGAGGAGGTTTTTGGCCGCAACCTGCCGCTGCTCCCGGCCTTCCTGCAGTTTGCCGAGCTGTTTTTTGAGCCATCCCCGCATGCCGGCTAGTCCCTTGCCCCGCTCTGCTCTTCCTTGATCGCGGAGAGAAACTGCAGGAAGAAGCGTTCGATCGCCGCTTCATCGCGCATCTGCACGTCAAGCTGGCGGGTAAAAGAGATCAGCTCGCCCAGGCGGATCAGCACCCGCTCCATCTGGAGGAGGTCCAGGTTTCGCGCCTTGGCGATCACCAGGTCGCCCTTGCGGTCCACCTTGAAGTAGAGGCCGGAGAGAATGGCGCCGAGCAGGCGGGCCCGCCATTCGCGTTTGCTTTTCTCGGCCAGGCCGCCGACAAAGCGGAAGTAGATGTAGTTGTTGTCCGCCTCCGCCGACATGTAGGCGTCCACTACATTGAAGTGATAGCCGAGGCGCAGACTGAGGTTGCAGTAATCTTCGGCAATGATGCCCAGGTTGTCCCCGGGATAGGAGCTGCCGCCGATGAGGGCCATGGGTTTGCCGATGCCGGAGAGGATATCCCGCACGCCCAGGGCCACCGGTTCCCTGGCGGCCTCGCTTTCTTTGAGAAAGCCGGTAAGGATGGCGGCCAGCGGTCGGCTGTTCAGCATCTTAAGGGAGAGCTCCCCGGTCTTGGGCGCCGTGTCGGCAATGCCGGCACCGATATCGATGACCCGCAGCTTCAGGGGAGTGGGCAAATGTACCGGCCGGCTCTGCAGGCCTTTTTTTCCGCCCTGGTCGGCATGGAAATGGATCAGGCTGTCGATGGCCTTTTCATGGGCGAAGCGGAGGATGTCGTGGAAGGTTCGGCAGTTTTCCGCCATAAATTCCGGAGCCGTGGGATCGACAAGGGTGATGGGCGCCACCCAGCGCAGGAGTCGGCGCAGGATCCGGAGTTCGGTGGAGGCCCGGTAGGAGTTTTCTTCTGCGGCCTGCAGGCGGACCAGCCCTTCGATGATCCCTTGATAGATCTGCTTGTTTTCCACATCAACGGTGATCTCGCTGCCGTCGGCAAGGAGCCTGGTGGCCTCGCCGGTGCCGAAAAGGGCCGGGGTCCGGTATTCCCTGGCAATGGTGGCGAGATGGCCGGTGGGGCTGCCGACATCGGTGATGATCGCCGCGGCCCGCCAGACAATGGGGCTGAGCTGTGGGCTGGGGAAGCGGGCCACGGCAATGGCGCCCACCGGAAAGGCGGCAGGGTCGGTGTTCTGGTCCACCTGCACCACCGTGCCCGCGGCAATGCCCAGTTGGGCCACCTGGCCTTTGCCGCGCATGAGCGGGGCGGCCGCTGTCAGTTCCGCGGCCAGTTCGCCGGGCAGGGGCGGCGGCTTGGCAGGCAGGGAAAAGGGGCGGCTTTGCAGGATAACCGGTTCGCCGGTCAGCGCCCATTCGATGTCCTGGGTTTCGCCAAAGGCCTTTTCCAGCAACATGGCGATTTCCGCCAGCTTGCCCAGCTCCTTGCTGGTAAGGAAGGCTGAGCCGCGGCGCAGGCCGCTGGGCAGGATATCAAGGGGGGCTTTGCGGGGAAAAGAGTCCTCGCAGGCAACAAGCTCACTTTCCAGCGGGGCAAAAGGCCAGGTTCGGCTGACCAGATAGCGGTCCGCTGGTTTGCTGCCCTCCACCAGGGCTCGGGCCGCCCCGCGCACCGCCGTGATCAGGAGCTGGTTTTTCTCGGGCGCTTCGGGGTTGCGGCTGTAAGTCACCCCGGCGACCCTGGCCTCGATCATGGGCTGCACCCCCACGGCCATGGGCACCTCCCGGCTGTCTGCCCCAGGGCCGAGATACTCCAGGGCTGCCACGGAAAAACGGGAGGCGAGCACCTGCCGATAGGCGTCAAGCACTGCGGAAAGCTCCGGCCGCACCGCAAGAACAGAATGGAATTGGCCGGCAAAGCTCCTGGTTTCCGCATCCTCGCCCACGCCGCTTGAGCGGACGGCAAGCAAACTCTCGCCAGCAAGCCGCTGGCAAAGAGCGCTCAGCGCATCCTGCACCGCGGCCACCAAGGCCTCGGGGAACCGCGCCTTGGCAAGGAGGGTGGCGATCCGCTCGCTGCGCTCCTTGCTGCTGCTCGTGGCATCGCTGCCGATATCGTCGATGGCGGCAAAGAGGCCGTTTTCCTCCATGAAGAGGCGGTAGGCTGCCGCGGTGATGGCAAAGCCGTCGGGCACCCGCAGATGCAAACGGTTGCGGATCTCGCTTAAGGTGGCGTTCTTGGCGCCGACCAGCTCCTCGAAATCACTGTTGATCAGCTCATAGGCAAGGGTGAGGCTGCGGTCGTAGGGGCCGGTGTACTCGGCGGCCAGCACCGCGAGTTTGCCGGCAATCTCTTCGTAGCGCTCATAGAGGGCGAGGTAGCGGTCAGAAGCCAGGCTGTTTACGCAGTAGACCACTTCCCGGACCAGCTCGGCAAGCGAGGCCACCGCTTCGGAAAGGAACTTCCGGTCAAAGACATATTCACCGGAAAGGGCCCCCTCCATATGGCCGATTTTTTCCAGCACCGCGTTGTTCAGGGAGAGAAGCCGGCGAAACTGCTGAAAGGAGGCCGCAAAGGCGGCGTTCTCCCCGCTTTTGCCCGAAAGGCCCATGGTTTTTTATCCCTCCGTGGCCGCAGTGAGCGGCAGGGTGATGCGGAAGGTGGTGCCGAAGCCCTCTTTGCTCTCCACGGCAATGTCGCCCTGGTGGTCCTTGATAATGGCGTAGCTCAAGGAGAGGCCCAGGCCGGTTCCCTCGTTCTTGGTGGTGAAGAAGGGGTCGAAGATATGGGCCAGCAGCGCGGCCGGGATGCCGGCGCCGTTGTCCCTGATGGTGATGAGCGCTTCTTTTTCCTCTGCC
Organism: Desulfobulbaceae bacterium UBA2262; assembly: GCA_002347185.1. GTDB lineage: Bacteria > Desulfobacterota > Desulfobulbia > Desulfobulbales > Desulfurivibrionaceae > UBA2262. The sequence goes on from DDXK01000031.1 coordinate 27,580, forward strand.
GCCACCCGCATCGCCAGAAGGCCGCCCGGCTGCATGGCCTGGACGGCGTTGAGCATCATGTTGACCAGCACCTGCTGGAGCTGGTGGGGGTTGCCGGTAATCCACACCGGCTGTTCCGGATGCTGGTAGTCGCAGGTCACCCCGCCCAGCCGGAACTGGTTGCGGACCAGGGTGATGGAGTCGGCCACCAGCTTGACCAGATCGACGCTTACCGTGACGTTGGCCTTGCGGGAGCGGGAGAATTCAAGCAGATGATGCACCACCTCCCGGGCCCGGTCCGACTGGACCAGGATATCGCGCACCATGTCCAGCCGCTCGCTGCAGGCCAGGTTGGGCAGGTCTTCGAGCAGGACTTCGGCGGTGAGGGAGATGTTGTTCAAGGGGTTGTTGATCTCATGGGCGATGCCGGCGGTGACCTTGCCGATGGCCGCCAGCTTCTCCGACTGGACCAGCTGTTCCTGCTTGTGGTTGAGGGCCTGCAGCATGCGGTTCAGCGAGTTGACCAGTTCCACGCCCTCCACCGAGCAGCTGACCGCCGCATTGACCGGGATGGAGCTCATCTTGCCCTGCTTGATCTGGGCGGCGGCATCGCGGATCGCTTCCAGGGGACGCATGATCCAGCCCATCAGATAATAGATGAGGACGCCGCCCACCAGCACGGCCAGGGCGAGGATCAGCGCCGCGGTTTTCTGGTAATTGGCCACCTCCCGCTCCACCCGGATGCGGGCCAGGGTATCCATTTCGAAGATCTGCCTGGTGATGTCCTGGCCATGCTTGCGCAGCCTCCCTTCGAGCACCTTCTTGCTGCGCAGGGGCAGGTCCTCTGCCATCAGCCGCCGGGAGATGGACTCGTACTTGCTCAGCTCCTCATCGTAAAAGGATTGCAGCGCTTTTTCGTTTCCCGGTAGAAATTTTTTTGCGGTGGCGATGGAGGCGCGGACCTGATCGATATAGTCCAGGGCGCTCATCAGATCCGTGGGGTTGTTGGAGAGAAGATAGTTCTTCTCGTAGCGCCGCACCTCAAGGACATACTGGTTCAGCTCGTAGAAGGATTCGATGATCCGGATCTTGTCCTCGATGCGCCACATGGCGTAGATGGCCGAGACGGTGGCGATGATGCCCAAAACCGAGACCAGGGTGAGGGAAAGGATCAGCTTGCCCCGGATGGAACGGGGCAGGGGCAGGCAGGCGCACTCCTGACTGGCGGGGGATTCCATCTTCACTCGCCGCCCTTTTGCTGCGCAAGGGCGCGGTAAATGACCTGTTTCAGCTCGTCCAGGCGGAAAGGCTTGGCCAGAAATTCGAAAACGCCCTGCTCCTGGGCGAGCTCCGCCGTCTCCGGCGAGGCGTAGCCGGTGATGATGATCACCTGGGTGCGGGGGTTCATGCTCCTTACCCGCCGCAGCACCTCCATGCCGTCCATGCCTTCCATTTTCAGATCGGTGACCACGACATCAAAGGGCTTTTCCGCCATGGCGTTCATGGCCGGCGCCGCCTCGGTGTATGTTTCGATCTCAAAGCCGATCTTGCTGAATACCTGCTTGAGGCGCTTGCCGACGATGGCCTCGTCGTCCACCACCAGAAGCCGGCAGATTTCCTGAGTCATGTTCTGGTTCTCCTTGCCGGAAAAAGTTCTTTACGCATTCGCATTCTAATACCCTCCTTCTCTGGCGACAATCCCGTAATCGCCCATGAGGAAGGCTTCGCTGTAGCGGGACACCGCTGCCTCGTCCGCCATCTGCACATCGAGCTGGCGGGTGAAGCCGACCAGCCGGCCGAGGATGTCCAGGGTGCGTTCCATCTCGCTCTGCACCAGATTGCCGGTGCGGGCGATGACCAGGTCGCCCCGGGTGCGCACGCTGAAGTCAAAGGCTTCGAGGATGGAGGAAATGAGGCTTGCCCGGCGCGAGCGCTTGGCAATGTCCGTGGCCCCGCCCAGGAAACGGAAATAGATGTGGTTGTCCCGCTCCACCTCGTGGCAGAAGGCGTCGATGATGTTGAAATGGTAGCCGAAGCGGAAGCAGAGGTTGACGTAGCTGTCGCTGATGATGGCGATGTTGTGGCCGGTGTACTGGCCGGACAGGGCGTCCCGCGGGGTGGAAAGCATGCTGTGCATCAGGTCGGCGAAGCTCACCGGCATGCCCACCTGGTGCCAGGCCCCGGGAAAGAGCATGCCCTGCAGGATGGCGCGGAAGGGCTTGGAGCGGATGGCGGAGAAGGGTATGTTGTCCGCAGGCGCATCCTCGGCGAAGCCGCCGCCGATGTCGATGGCAAGGATGCCTGCCTGGATGGGCAGAGCCAGGTGCCTGGCCAGCTTTTTCTGGCCGTGCAGGCAGCGTTCGTCCCGGCCGATCTCCACCAGATCGAGGACAGCGGTTTCGTGGATGAAGCGCAGCAGGTCATGGAAGGTTTTGCAGCCCTCCGGCCTGAACTCCTGCATCAGAGGGTCCACCAGGTTGAGGCGGGAGACCTCGTGGATAATCCGGCGCAGCATCCTGAATTCCGGCGCCATCTGCACATTCATCGCCGTGGCCGCCTGGTAGGTGAGGAGCTCCGTGACCCTGCCCCGGTAAATGCAGCGGTCCTCGGCGTCCACCGTGATTTCCTCGCCGTCCGCCACCATGGTGTAGATGCCGGGCACCCCGACCAGGCAGGGCACCTTGAACTCGCGGCAGAGGGTGGACATGTGGCTCACCGGCGTGCCCACCTCGGTGACGATGGCGGCCGCCTTCTGCATGACCTGAATATACTGCGAGGAGTCGCGCAGGCTCACCAGGACCGCCCCCTCGGGAAAACGCTTGAGATCGGCCAGGGTCTCCACCTTAAAGACAGGCCCGGCGCCGATGCCCTGCTGGGCGATGCGGCCGGCCCCTTCGGCAAGACGGGGATAGGTGCTCAGTTTTTCTGAAAGCGGCTTTTTCTCCTGATTCCGCTCCGTAAGGAGAAGCGGCCTGGCCTGGAGGATGGAGAGCTCCCCGTTCTCATCCACGGTCCATTCGATATCCTGGGGCCGCTTGAAAAAGGCTTCCAGGTGAACGGCGATCCGGGCAAGTTCCAGGAGTTTTTCTTCCGGCAGGCAGGGTTCGCCGGCCTTTGCAGGCGCAACCCCAGCCGCGGCGAGGCCGCCTTCGGGGCCGGCGGCAAAGAAGGCCTGATCCTTGACGGCCAGGGTGCTCTCAATGAGTTGCGGATTTTCCCCTTTTTTGATGCGGAACAGGTCGGTGGGCACCTGTCCTTCCACCACCGCCTGCCCCTGCCCGAAAGCGCCCACCACCAGCATGATCTGCCGGCCCGGCGCCATGGTGTCTTCCGTATAGATGATGCCGCTGGCCCGGGCGCTCACCATGCGCTGGCAGCAGGCGGCAATGGAAAGAGGGCCGCCTTCCGGAAAGACCTGCCGCCGGTAGCGCAGGGCCTTGGCCCCGAAAAGGCTGGCGGTTACAGCCAGGTAGGCGGCAAAGACCGCGTTGGGCGTCGGCAACACCTGGAGTTCGGAATGGAACTGGCCGGCAAAGGAGAAATCCATGTCCTCTTCCTGGGCGCTGCTGCGCACGGCCAGAAAAAGAGGGGCGGAGCTCGTTTCAGCCAGCCGGGACAGGTGCGCTTCCAAAGTGACGAGGAAGCCTGGCGGTGCGCTGGCGACGAGCATGCGCTGCTCCAGAGAGGCGCGCAGCGCCTCCAGCTCCTTTTCCTGGTCGTCGCCGGCAGCAGCCAGCTTTTCGAAGCGGGCAAAGTCCGCGCGCAGGTCGTTGTGGTCGATCAGGTCGTGGAAGAGGCGGGTGGTGATGACAAAGCCTTCCGGCACCATGACCTGCGGGTTGGCCATCAGTTCGGAAAGATGCGCGGCCTTGCCGCCGATCAGCGGCCAATCCCGGGAGCTGATCTCGCTCAGCCAGAGGATCGGGGGGCCTTCCCTGTCGTCACGATGGGAAGCGATGGCCCGTACCCTCGCTTCCAGGCCGGCGAAGATCGGGGTAAGGGAGGTCCAGCGATTTTCCGTGAGGGTATTGATGGCGGCAATGGAACGGTGCATGGCCCCGATCAGCTCTTCGACGATGGAGTCCACGTAGCGCTGATCGAAAAGGTATTCCCCGGAAAGCTTTTCGCCCATGTCGGCGATGAGCTCCAGGGCCTGGTTGTTGGCCTTGAGCACGGCACGGAATTGCGAAAAGACCAGGGAGATCGGCCGGCAGTGAGCGGCCGATCCCCTCCTTTGCCAGGGCAGGGGGAGTTTTTTCAGCCCACTGAACAGCGACATCGTTTCTTCACCCATCCCCAGAGGAGGATCTCTGACTATGCACAACAGCAGACAAAAACGGACGCACAGGGCAGGATAATGCGACTGTGCGTCCGGAGGCAATAGCGTAGTAAGCGTCAGCGCCTGCCAGAAGCAACGGCGGTCAATGTGCGCCGCCGCCCTTCTTGAAGATGGCGCCCACGGCAAAACCGGCGACCACGGCGACGATTACCGCCATTATCCCATAAAGAAGAGACTGCTCAAGCGCCATTTTCGACAAGGCCGCGGCAGTGCCCACCCGCTTGACCTCGAAGGAGGTGGCGGCAGTGTCCACCACCTTGCCGCTGTTCACAGCGAGCAGCTCGACCTTGTAGGTGCCTGGTTGCGCCTGGTAGGGCCAGTCGACCACGATCTTGAAGGTGTTGCCGTTTTCGCCGTGCTGGCGGGTTATGGTCCCCTCCTTGATGCCGTATATAGCTTCCTTTTCCTTGAGGCGGATGAACTGGTCAAACCATTTATCATGGTCAACCGGTTCGCCTTTCAGATCCTCGATGGAAACCGCCTTGCCCAGAGCCTCATAGCCGAGCCGATACTCTGCAAGGCTGGCATCGTCCAGGATGCGCTGGAGGTCGGCGGTGGTGTTGAGCAGGTATACTCCGGGCACGCCCTTGAATTCCAGGGTGCCATTCTTCATCCAGACCAGGCCGGCCGCCTTGCCGTAGCGCTTCATGGCGGTGTCGCGCGGTTCGGTGCTGATCTTCAGCACCAGATCGTCACTGGCCGCGCTCTGGCCGCTGATGGTCAGCTTGGCGCCATGGTAGGACATGGTGATCTCTACTTCCCTGGGGCTGACCTCGGCGGTCAGAGCCTGGGAAGTAGAGGCGGAAAAGGCGATCAGGCCGAGAAGGGCGGCGGCTACGGCCCCCCACTGTTTCATACGGTTCATTATGGTTTTCATTTTAGTGACCTCCCGCATAGGCAAGAAGGAGAGAAGGCTCAAGTACCAGTTCGAGAACGATCTTTACGGTTACGGCGAGCACGATCATGGCGAGCAGGATCTTCAGCTGGTCGCCATGGAGCTTCTTGCCCAACGCCGTGCCGATCTGGGCGCCGAATACCGAGCCGATCAGGAGCAGGAGGGCCAGGAAAAAGTCCACGGTATGGTTCTGGTGGGCCTGGAGAATGGTGACCTCGATGCAGGTGAAGAGCACCTGGAAGAGGCCGGTGCCGACCACCACATGCATGGGCATGCGGAGCAGGTAGATCATTACCGGCACCATGATGAAGCCGCCGCCCACCCCCATGATCGCGGCGAGGACGCCGACGAAAACGCCAAGGACCAGGGGGACGATGGCGGATTGGGTGATGCCGGATTTCTCGAAATGGGTCTGCAGGGGCAGGGAGGACAGAAAGCCGCCTTTTTTTGCGGGCGCGGCCGCTGCCGCCTTGGCTGCGGGAGCCTGCTTGTTTTTCTTGAGCGCGGCAAGGCTCTCAAAGAACATGAAGCTGCCCACCCCGCCCAGCATGAGCACATAGGTCATCTTGATCAGGAAGTCGGCGCCGCCGGCAGCCCGCAGGATCTTGATTATCTGCACGCCCACCGCGCCGCCGGCAAAACCGCCGAGGGTCAGCAGGATTCCCATCTTGGCGTCGACGTTGCCCAGCCGCCAGTGGGAGAAGCAGCCGGATGCCGAGGCAGCCACGATCTGGTTGGCGTCGGTTGCGGCGGCGATGGTCGGCGGGATGCCGATCATCATCAGCAGCGGGGTCATGAGAAAGCCTCCACCCACGCCGAAGAGGCCGGACAGAAGCCCGACCGCAAGTCCCAAGCCCACCACCACCAGATAATTGACGCTGGTGAGGGCTATTGGCAGGTACATGTACATTTTTTCCTCCTTTCACACTTTTTTGTTGGGTTTTAAAGTATGGGTAAACTCTGTGCCGGCGCCGTGAGAAAGCACGATGCCGGCGGGTTTCACTGCATTCGGGTCATGGTTCGGCGCCGGGCCGGTCCCGAGTTGGCCGGATCTCCCCGTCCCGGGGCTGGATGATCACCGACCAGAACGGCGGCAGACAGCAGTCCCGCCTGCCGGAAAGGCGCCGCCGCAACCGCTTCAGCCAGGCGGTTTTCCGCGTCACCGTCTTCTGGTCCCCCGCGCCCAGGATGAGGCAGAAAATGCGGTATTCGCAGAGAAAGCGCAGCAGCGGTTCGTCGGCCAGGCTCTCCAGCAGGTGGATGTGGACGGTGACCTTTTCCGCGCCGCCAAACAGGCCGGCCAGGGCGGCGAGTTGGCCCTTCCAGCCCTGCTGCTCCGTTTGCCTCTCCTCCCCGGCATCGTTGCGCTGGCCTTGCTGCCCCTGTTCCAGAAAAACCGCATGCACCACCCCGGTGGTGCGCCTTGCAAGCTCGATGGAATGGAGGGCGGCGGAAAGATCGGCAGAGGAGCCCCTCAGGAGAAGAGCAATCCCTGAATTCATGGTTGCTCCTGTATTCCATGTTCCGATACCGGTGGTCGCGGCATCATGACCGTTGCCGCCCCCATAAGCATCGATCGTGCCAAGATTGGTATCTTGCTGAATTAACGCGTTTAACGCGAATTCGTTCCTGCGGGGGCGGCTAGTGGTCTGTTCAAAGCTGAAACAGCTTGTCGAGAACTGCTTGAAATAAAAGAGTTTTTCAGATTGAAACAGTGGTTTCAGGCTGAAACAGCCAGGGGGCGGAAGGGGGGAAAAAGGGGGGGAGGCGGAGCTTTTTTACCGAGGCATCATTTTTTATCCGGGATCAGGTTCAGTTCCTTGAGGCGTCGCCAGAGGGTGGTGCGGGAGATCCCGAGCTGCTGGGCGGTTTCGGTCTGATTGAAGCCGGTGCGGCGGTAGACCTCGTAGATATGTTCCTGTTCGAGGATTTTCAGCTGGTTTTTCGCATGGTCGGGCGGGGTGGGACGGCTGTTGCCCAGGAAGAGGTCCGGGGGCAGGTCCTTGCCGGTGAGCACCTCATCCCGGGACAGGGCCACGGCCCGCTCCACGATGTTCTGCAGTTCGCGGACATTGCCCGGGAAGGGATAGGAAACCAGGGCATCGAGAAAGGCGCTGGAAATCTCGGGCACCTTTTTGCCGAACTGGGTGGCGATGAGGTTGACGAAGTGCTCCACCAGCAGCGGGATATCCTCCTGCCGCTTGCGCAGGGGAGGGAGCTCGATCATCACGACCTTGAGCCGGTAAAAGAGATCCTGGCGGAAGCTGCCCGCCGTCACCATCTTCTCGATATCCCGGTTGGTGGCGGCGATGATCCGCACCTCGATGGCAACGGGGCTGACGCCGCCCACCCGGAGCAGGGTCCGCTCCTGGATGACGCGCAACAGTTTGATCTGCATGGGCAGCGGCATCTCGCCCACCTCGTCGAGGAAGACCGTGCCGCCGTTCGCCGTCTCCAAAAGGCCGAGCTTGGTGCTCACCGCGCCGGTAAAGGCCCCTTTTTCGTGGCCGAA
>DDXK01000102.1 GCA_002347185.1 Desulfobulbaceae bacterium UBA2262
CATCTCACCTCACCCTACTCGATTTCGATCGTCCGGCAGGGGACCATGGGCGGAACCCTGTGGCTGCGCAACCCGTTGATTCTGGTAATCCTGCTTGCAATGGCGGTGGAACTTGGTAAGCTGCAGCAGCGTTTCGTCGTTGTCCGTGGAGCTGTTGAACAGACGGGGCCCTTCGTGGCCGGAAGGGCTTTAGGCATGGCCTGCCCGGTCGATCGTTTTTGCCAGGAAGGAGAAGAGCATGGCTTTACAGGGTAAGCTTGGTTTTGTTGGGGGCGGAAGGATGGCGGAGGCCCTGATCAAGGGTGTCATGGCTGCCGGGCTTGTGAAGGTGGAGGATATCATTGCCGCCGATCCCAGCCCGGAGCGCAGGGAGTTACTGCGAAAGGAATTTCGCATCACCGTGACGGAAGACTCCTCACCTGTCTGGGCCGAATGCGATCTGGTGGTCCTGGCCGTCAAGCCCCAGATCCTTGGCACGCTCCTCGAGCGTTATCGGGGGGAGATCAAGCCCCGGCACCTGCTGATCTCCATCGCCGCCGGCATCCCCCTCGCCCTTATGGAAGAATGCCTTGAGGGCAGCGGCTGCCGGGTGATCAGGGTCATGCCGAACACCCCGGCCCTGGTGCTGAAGGGAGCCTCCGTCCTGAGTCCCGGCCGGGGCGTCAGCGACCAGGATCTGGCAACAGCGAAGGCGATTTTTGACGCGGTGGGGAGCAGTGTGGTCCTCGACGAATCTTATCTTGACGCGGTGACCGGCCTGAGCGGCAGCGGTCCGGCCTATGTGTTCACCTTTCTCGAGGCCCTCACCGATGCGGGGGTCAAGGTGGGTCTGCCTCGGCCGGTTGCCGAGTCGCTGGTCCTGCAAACCATGCTCGGCTCGGTGCTCCTCGCCCTGGAGAGTAGGGAGCATCCCGCCTCGCTGCGGGCCATGGTCACCTCCCCTGGCGGCACCACCATTGCAGGCCTGCACGAACTTGAGAAGGGCGCCCTGCGCGCCACTCTGATGAATTGCGTGGAGGCGGCCACCAACCGCTCCGGCGAGCTGGGCAGGCTGCTTCTTGCCGGCGGCGGGAAATGAATTCTTTGCATTTTCTCCCCAACAAAACGCCGGAGGGCTTTCTTTCTTTTCCGGAGAAGCGGAGCGTACTGCCGTGAGGAAGATCAGGAAGGTTGGCATAGTCTGTCGAAAGAATTCTCCGCCGGCCCAGCGGATGAGCGGAGAGCTGCTCTCCTGGCTGGCAGGCAGGGGGGTCGCGGCCGAGGTCGATGTCATCCGCGCGGGCATGGATTTGCTGATCATTCTGGGTGGGGACGGCACGCTGCTCCATGTGGCGGATCAGGCGAGTCAGCTCGCCATTCCGGTGGTGGGGGTGAACTTGGGCGATCTTGGTTTTCTCACCGAGATCGCCGTCTCCGAACGCTACGAGGTGCTCGATCGCATCCTGAGCGGCCAGGCGATCATCGAGGAGCGGATGATGCTCAAGGTGAGGCTGCGGCGGCCGGGGGAGGGGGAGGAGGCCTGGCGTTACGCCCTCAACGACGTGGTGGTCAGCAAGGGCAGCAGCGATCAGCTTGTCCAGCTCAGCACCTGGGCCGATCGCGAGTACATCACAACCTATCGAGCGGATGGGCTGATTTTCTCCACCCCCACCGGTTCGACAGCCTACAATCTCTCGGCGGGCGGGCCCATTGTCAATCCGGCCCTCCATTCCATCCTGGTTACCCCCATCTGCCCGTTCATGCTGGAAAGCCGGCCGGTGCTTCTTCCGGCCCGGGTCTGTCTCACCACCCGTCTTGCCGGGCGGGCCAAAGCGGTGCAGGTGATCGTGGATGGCCAGTTTGCCTGGAAAATGGAGGCGGAGGGGGAGCTGGAGGTGCTGGCCTCGGAGAAGAATCTCCTCCTCATCTCCTCGCCGCAGAAGGATTATTTCGAGATTCTCCGCAGTAAGCTCAACTGGGGTGGGCGCCCGGGCCAGGCGGCCGGGGGCCGGCCCTAGGCCGGCCTGGGGCAAAAAAAAGGCGGGCACCCCTGGCAAGGGGCTCCGCCTTTGGGCAAGGAATGGCTCCCGGCCTTTCAGTCGCTTTCGCCAAGCTTCTGGGAAAGCGCCTCCCGCTCCTCTTCCATGGCGATCTTGCCTGCCTCGATGGCCTCGCTCAACGCCCGTTTCTTCTCGTCGAGGAACTCCTTGCCCTGATTGGCCAGCTCCGTGCCCCGGCTGATCATTGCCTTTCCCCGTTCAATCATTTCCATGCCCCGTTCCAGAGAGGTTTCCCGGTATTCCTTGAGCTCTTCCGGAAGCTTGGCAACCCGCTCCTTGAGGTCTGCTCCGTAGCCGGAAAGCAGTTCTCTCGCCTCCGGCCCGGTTTTGGGGGTGGTGAGGAGGGCGATCGCCGCCCCGACCACGGTGCCGGCCAAAAAGGACAACACCGCAACGCTGGAATCACTGCAGTTGTCATTGCTCATCTGTGGGGTACCTCCTTAGGGGTTTTTCCATACTTTGCCGAGAATATGGGTAAAGGTGCGGACTCCGGCGCTGACGCCACCCATATTGCTTATCAATGGTCTTGCTATCTGCTTGAGGGTATTGCTGGTGGCAAGCAGGGTGTCGGCGGATTTCTGCACCGTTCGCAGTATGGTGTCGGTGCGCTCGACCTTGTCGTTGAGGGTGAGGGTGAGGATCTGCAGCTCCTTGCCTGCCTCGGTGAGTGACTTGCAGAGGGGATCGACATGCCGGTTGAGTGACTGAATGAGCAGCTCGACCTCCGCGAGGGAGCGTCTGAGCTGGAGAATGGCCGGGATGACCGCCATGGCAATGGCGAACAGACTGAGCGCGCCGAGTAATGTCAGTATTTCCGTTAAGGTCACGGTTTCTTCCCCCTTGTCCAGGAAAATAGGAGTGAATTCCAATAATTCATAATAAAGATCTCGGCTGGGCGCCGCAAGCGGAAAAGGAAAGGGCTGCGCCCCGCTTATCTTTCGGGCGTGCCGACTACCGTTTGAAGAGGCCGTGTTTTTTCATTTTGTATTGCAGGAGGCTTTTGGTGATCCCCAGGGCCTCGGCGGCCTTGGTCTGCACATTGTCCGCTCTTTCCAGGGCGGTGAGCACCATCTTTTTTTCAATCCCATCGAGAACGTCGGGCAGGGGGGTGTTGGCCGGGATGGCCTGCTCCACGTCGAAACCGTCAAGCCATTGCATGCCGTCCTTGTCGCTCACCCTGTCGGGCTGAACATCCTCCGGCAGGATCAGGTTGCCGGAGCAGAGGATGGCGGCCCGTTCGATGGTGTTTTCCAGCTCGCGGATATTTCCCTCCCAGGGCAGGGTGGTGAGGAAGCGGACGGTTTCCGGCGCGATCTCCAGCTTTGGCTTGTTGAGCTCCCTGGAGAATTTGCCGACGAAATGGGCGGCAAGCATGGGGATGTCGTCCGCCCGTTCCCGCAGGGGGGGGAGATGGATATGGAGGACGTTGAGCCGGTAGTAGAGATCCTCCCGGAAATTGCCCCGATCCACCTCTTCCCTGATATCCTTGTTTGTGGCGGCGATGATCCGCACATCGACATGCAGGGTCTGGTTGCCGCCCACCCTTTCGAAGGAGCGTTCCTGGAGCACCCGCAGGAGCTTTGCCTGCAGCGGCATGGCCATTTCGGCGACCTCGTCGAGGAAGATGCTGCCGGTGTCCGCCAGTTCAAAACGGCCCTTGCGCAGGGCGATGGCGCCGGTAAAGGCGCCTTTTTCGTGGCCGAAGAGTTCGCTCTCCAGGAGGTTTTCAGGCAGCCCCGCGCAGTTGATGGAAATGAAGGGGGCCTTTTCCCTGGGGCTGTTGAAATGGATGGCCCTGGCCACCAGTTCCTTGCCGGTGCCGGATTCTCCGGTAATCAAAACAGAGGTCGAGGTGGGGGAGACCTTCTCGATCAGGTTGTAGATGCTCTGCATCTTCTTGCTTCTGCCGACCATGTTGGCAAAGGAGGCCCGGTGGCGCATCTCCTCGCGCAGCCTGCTGTTTTCGCGCAAGACCGAGTAGTGTTCTATGGCCTTCCTGGCGTTCAGGACCAGTTCGTCGTTGTTGAAAGGCTTGGTCAGATAGTTGTAGGCGCCGGCCTTCATGGCGGCCACCGCCTTCTCAACCTCCCCGAAGGCAGTGACCATGATGACGGGCAGGTCAGGGTTGCTGGTCTTGACCGCCTTGAGCAGGCCCAGGCCATCGAGGCCAGGCATGCGCATGTCGGTGATGATCAGATCGAGGTCCGTTTCCGCGACGGTCTTCAGCGCCTCCTCGCCATTGCCGGCGGTGAAGATTTCATACCCTTCCTCGCGCAGCAGTTCGGAAAGGACGATCTGGTAGTTGGGCTCGTCATCGACAATCAATACGGTATGCATGGGGCGGCAGCCTTGGAGCGGGTAAGGATTTCTTCGGGGAAAGACCCGAGGAGTGGGAAGGCGGGAGTTCGTGCCGTTCGTCAATCGCTTTCGGCAATCTTCTTCACATCGGCGATGAGGATGACGTCCTCATTGCCCATGATGGTGTAGCCGGAAATCCCCTCGACCTGGCGGAGTTTTTTGTAGCCTTCGCCAAAACCCTTCGCGACGATCTTCTGGTGCGAAAGGATGTTGTCGACCATCAACCCCACGCCATGCTCCTTGCAGACAACGATGACTTTCTGGGCCACCTCGGTGATCGTTGAGGACGCCGAGGGATAAAAGAAGGTGTTGAGCTCAACAAGACGCAGGATCGCGTCATCATATGCGATACAGTTGCTTTTCGCAAGCAGCGGGATGATGTTTTCCGTCTCCAGCACCGTGGTGATGTCGTCGGAGGGAATGGCATAGGTCTCGCTCCCCCCCTTGACAATCATTGCGTCCATGGTGACCAGGGTCTTGGTAAGCGGGATGGTGAAGGAGACGGTGGTTCCCTGGCCGGAGACCGAATCGAGCTGTATTCTGCCGTTGCATTCCTTGAGGCCGGAGAGCACCACATCCATGCCCACTCCGCGTCCGGAAACATCGCTGATCTTTTCCGCCGAACTGAAGCCGGGCCTGAAGATGAGATTGATCAGGTCCCGATCGCTGAGCAGAGCGAGCTCCTCCTCGCTCAGGAAGGATTTCCGTCGGGCTACTTCCTTCATTTTTGCCGGATCGATGCCCTTGCCGTCATCGGCAATGGTGATGTAGACATTGTTTTCATCGGCCCGGGCCGCCAGGGTCAGGTTGCCCTGTTCCGGTTTTCCCGCCTTTCTGCGCGTGGACGGCGTCTCGATCCCGTGATCGAGGGAGTTGCGCAGGATGTGGACCAGGGGGTTTTCGATCTTTTCGAGCAGATCCTTGTCGATGACCGTTTCCTCGCCCTCGATGGTGAATTTGACGTTTTTTTCCAGGGAGTTGGCGAGTTGCCGCACCACCTTGGGGAACCTCTGGAAGAGCGATTTCACCGGCACCCGCCGGATGCGCATGATATTGGTGTGCAGCTCTTCGAGTTGTTCGTCGAGGGAGTGGATGGTGGAGTCGAAGCGGGCAATGAGATTGAAATCCACATTGTGGCTTTCGAGCTGTTTCTTGAGGAAATTGAGCGAGTCGAGATTGATGTAGAGCCCACCCACCGAATTGGCGAAAGTGTCGAGCTTGGCCTGGTCGATGCGGATGGTTTTTGCCTGCTCCAGCCCCTTGCCTTCCTTGAGGTGCGCTTCCAGAGCGCGCTTGTTCTGGATCTCCAGGGCTTTTTTCAGATCGGTTTCCTGGATGGTGCCCTGTTCGAGGAGCAGTTCGCCGATCTTCTTCTGTTTTTCAAGCACCGAGGCGATCTGATCCTCGGAGACAAGCTTCTGTTCCACCAGGATTTCGCCGAGCCGGGCGCTGCCGCCCCTGGGCTTAGCCTCGAAAGCGCCGATGACCGCATTGAGCAGCTTCCTGCAGATGCCGTTGTACTCGTCGCTGGCCACCATCAGGGCATCGTCGAGGAAGTTGCGCATCGACTCCAGTTCTTCAAGCTCTTTCGCAATCTTTTTGTTGCCCGAAAGCGCGGCGGCCACTTCGTCGTAAGCCTTGGCGAAGGAGAGGAGCTGCTCCTGGCTCAGCGCCCTTTTCTCCTGCAGTGCCTGGATGGCCATGCCGAATTGGCCGATCTGGACACTGAAATCCTCCTTGCCGAGGAGGTAGCTGCACTCGGTCGAATAGGCGCTGGCGATCTCCTGGTCGCATTTGGCTGCCACCAGCTTCTTGAGCTCGATGTTGGCTTTTTCGATCTGGTCGAGTAGCCCAGGGATCAGGGAGTGGCGATGGATGTTTTCGCCGAGGTCGATGAGGGAGTTGAGCAGGCCTTCGAAGGTGATCACGCTCTGGAGTGAGCCGGTGGCCACCGTTGGCTGCACCGCCTCGACCCGGGCGAGGAACTCCTTCTCATCCGGCCGAAAGGCGACATCCTGTGGGTTTTCCTGGGCCCGGTCCAGCATGCTCTGGAGATATTCGACGCCACTGAGGAGGATGTCGATGATCTCGCGGTTGACGGCAATCTGGTTCTTGCGGCAGGCATCGAGAAGGTTTTCCAGCCGGTGGGAAAACTTGTTGATGTTGGTCAGGCCGAAAAAGCCGGAATTGCCCTTCAGGCTGTGGACCGGCCGGAAGATTTTGTTGATGATGTCGATATTGCCCGGTTCGTTTTCAAGGGCAATGAAGTCCGCCTCGATTCCCTGCAGGGAATCGTTGGACTCGTCAATAAAACCGCGGAGGGCGTCAAGATCGTTCTCTTCGGCCATCTCAGTTTCCTTTCTCGCTGGCCAGCATTTTCAAAATCTCATTGATCCGGTTCAACTTCCTGGCCGCGGCATCGACAGCGGCAAGGATCTCCCCCATGTCCTTGAAGGGCTTGAAGAAGATGTCGTTGGCCCCGTACCTGAAGGCGTTGAGCGTGTTGTTGATGGTGATGTAGCCGGTGATCATGATCACCTGGATGGTGCCGTTGTAGTTTTTGATCTTCCGGAGGAGAGAGAGGCCGTCGAGCTCCGGCATCATGATGTCGCTGATCACGATGTCGAAATGTTCATCCTCGATCATGCTGTAGGCCTTGAGCGAGTCGTCGCAGGTCTTTACCTCGTAGGGGGTTCCCGCGAAGGCCCTGGCCAGGGTTTTCAATATGCTTGACGAGTCGTCGACGATGAGGAGCTTGTATTTGCGTGCCATGGAATCGAAAATCCTTCATCAGAATGAGGCGGTTGGAAGAGCTGTCGGGGTCTGTCTCCTGGGTGTTTTTGGCAGGGAGCAATGGGCTGACAGCAGTATGATATGTTTTTTCCTTCCGGGCGGGCAAGAAAAAAAGGCGGGTGGTCACTGTCCTTTCTGGAGGGCAAGGCGTTGGCTGATCGCCAGCCACACCTCCTGCGGGACGCGGATGGTTTTGGCGCTGCCCCCGAGGGGGGCGGCGGAATGGTTGTCGCCATGGAAGTCAGTACCTCCGCTGGCGAGCAGCCCCTCCTCCCGGGCCAGGGTCAGCAGGGCGCGGCAGACTTTGCTGGAATGGGTCGGGTAGTAGGCTTCCAGCCCGTCCAGGCCGTAGCCTTTGAGGCGCGCCACCAGGGCGGGGATCTGCTCCAGGCCCGGGTCCAGGCAGGCCGGATGGGCGAGCACGGCCAGGCCGCGCGCCCGATGGATCTCGGCGATGACCTCCTCGGCCGGGGGGCGTTCGTGCTCGACAAAGGCCGGGCCACCCCGTTTGAGGTAGCAGGTGAAGGCATCGGCCGGGCACCGGCAGATCCCTTTTTTCACCAGCAGCCGGGCGAAGTGCGGCCGGCCGATCTGGTCGCCCGCCTGGGAGAGAAGCTCGCTTTCCTCAATGGGAATGCCCAGCTGGCAAAAACGCTCCCGCATTTCCTGGTTGCGCCGCTCCCTGGCTTTCTGCAGCTTTTGCACAAAGGCAAGAAAAACAGGATGTTCATACTGGATGCCATAGCCCAGAATATGCAGGGAGGTGTTGTCGAGTCGGCTGCTCACCTCGATGCCTGGAAGCACCTGCACTCCTTTTTCCGCTCCCCTGGCCGCCGCAGCCGCCACTCCGGCAACCGTGTCGTGATCGGTGAGGGAGATCGCCAGCAGATGCCGGCGGGCGGCAAGGTCGACAAGGGCGGTGGGCGTGAGGATGCCGTCGGAACAGCTGGAGTGGGTATGGAGGTCGATATGGCGGGTCATTGACTCGTGAGCTGGTAACTGGCTGAATTTAATTTGAAAAAAATAGATTTGTCCTGCAGGGGCAAGCTTTTTTTATCTGGAATAGCCTGCACTGTTTCGGTATAGTAACATCACTGCACGAGAAATGCTGTATGGTTTCCTGCTCTTTTCCCGTGGCTGGCGATTTTCCTTATGCCGTTTTCCTGGAGGGCTTTTGAGCTATGGCGCAGATTGATGCTTTTTTCAAACTGATGAATGAACAGGGGGCCTCCGACCTGCACATGGTCTCCGGCCAGCAGCCCATCCTGCGCATCCGCGGCGAGATGGAGCGGGTCAAGTACAAGGTGCTTGAAAATGATGATCTGAAGGCCATGCTCTATGAGATCGTTTCCGAGGAAAAGGTCAAGATCTTCGAGGAAACCGGGGACGTGGACTTCGGTTACGAGATTCCTGGCCTTGCCCGCTACCGCGGCAACCTTTTCATGCAGAAATACGGGATCGGCGCCGTTTTCCGCGAGATTCCCAGCAACATCCTCAGTTGCGAGCAGCTGGGACTCCCCTCGGTGGTCTCCAAGCTCGCCACCCTGCCCAAGGGGATGGTGCTGGTGACCGGGCCGACGGGCAGCGGCAAGTCGACGACCCTGGCCGCCATCGTCGATCAGGCCAACAAGGTGCGCAAGGACCATATCCTCACCATCGAGGACCCCATCGAGTTTGTCCACAAGAGCCAGAACTGCATCGTCAACCATCGCGAGGTCGGCCTGCACACCAAGAGTTTTTCCGCCGCCCTGCGCGGTGCCCTCCGTGAGGATCCGGACATCATTCTGGTCGGCGAAATGCGCGACCTCGAAACCATTGCCCTGGCCATGGAGGCGGCCATGACCGGCCATCTGGTTTTCGGAACCCTGCACACCCTGAACGCCAACAAGACCGTGGACCGTATCATCGAAATTTTTCCTTCCAGCCAGCAGGCCCAGGTGCGTTCAACCCTGGCCGACGCCCTGAAGGCGGTGGTTTCGCAAACCCTCTTCAAGCGGGTAGATATCAAAGGCCGCTGCGCCGCTCTGGAGATCCTCATCTGTACTCCGGCGGTGCGCAACCTCATCCGGGAAGGCAAGACCTACCAGATTCCTTCCGCCATGCAGACCGGCAAGAAGTTCGGCATGCAGACCCTGGACGACGCCATCATGGAGCTCCTGAAAAAAGGCTGGATTTCCGGGGAGTCCGCCTACATCAACTGCATCGAAAAGGCCAAGTTCGTGCCCTTCCTGAAAAAGCCGCCCACCGATTTCACCGATATTTAGGAGGTCGGCACAAGGCCTTCCCGCCTTGCGTCCTGCGTCTCCGCCCCTCCGTTCTCCGCATTTTTCGCACCGCCAGGACTGTAGTAGGTCCTGGCGGTTATTTTTTCGCCATCGGAGACGAGGAATATGGTGCCGGCCACCGAGGTCAGGTGCCACTCTCCTTGCTTCCCGTCGGGTGCTTGTCCCGGTCTGCCCGCCCTCCTGCCGGCAGAAACTATGTGCTGCCTTGCGGCGACGGCGGCCAGAAATTCCCGGCTGCCGGAGGAGGGGAGGCCGTGATGGGGCATGAGCAGCGCCTGCGCCCGCAGCGGCAGGCCTGCCTCAACGAGCATTTTTTCGGCCGGGCGTTCGATGTCGCCCGGGAAGAGGAAGCTGTTTGCGCCGTGGCTCAGCTTGAGCACCAGGCCGAGGTCGTTTGCTCTGCCAGGCCCCTTGCCTCCCCGTTCTGCCCCCGGCGGCTTTCCCTCTGCCGCCAGGTTTGCCAGGCAGGCGATGGTTGCACTCCCCCTTCCGCTTTCTCCATGGAGAAGGTCACCGGCGTGGGCAATCTGCACCCGGCAGCCAGCCTCCTCGGCGGCATGGAGAAGCGCGGCGAACTCCGGGTTGTCGGACTCGGTGGTGGCGAGCCAGAGAAGGCGCGGGGAAAAGCGTTTGAGAAGGAAGGGGATGCCGTTGAAGTGGTCGGCATGGTTGTGGGTGAGGATAATCTGGTCCAGGCGGCGGATATGTCTCTGCCAGAGAAAGGGGGCGATGATGGCCTCGCCGGCATTGAAGGTTTCCGAGCCGGTGCCGCCGCCGTCGATGAGGGTGACGCTGCCGTCCGGCATTTCGATGACGGTGGCGCTGCCCTGGCCGACGTCGAGGTAGGAAACCTCGAGCCTGCCCGGCTCTTTTCCTCCCGACGGAGAGGGTTTCCAGCCCGAAAGGAGAAGGAGGAAGGCGCAGGCGAAGGCGGCCGCCAGCCGCCAGCTTTTCACGGTGAGCAGGGCCAGCGCCAGTGCGAAGGCGGCAAGGAGGGCCAGGGGGGCGGGGGTGGGCAGCCAGAGGGAGGCGTGGGGAATGGTGGCGAGAAGGGCGGCGCTTTTTTGCGCGGCAAGGAGTGCTGCCGCGCCAATTTTCAGCAGCAACAGGGCCGTGGTCGTGGAGAGGGGTTCAACGGCCAGGGCCACGAGCCCCAGGGGAAGGGCGCAGAAGCAGAGCAAGGGGGAGACCAGAAGGGTGCTTATCGGGCCAAGGAGGGAGAGACGGTTGAAGTGAAAAAGAGAAAAAGGGGCAGTGGCGACAAAGGCGGCCAGGGAAACAACCAGGCCGGAGGCAAGCCACAGTCCTGCTTTTTTTGCCATGTTCCACTTTTGTTCTGGTTCCAGGTGGAAAAGCCGCAGGCGGGGCGCGGTAAGGACAATTGCCGTGGTCGCCGCGAAGGAGAGCTGGAAAGAGGCGGTGAAGATGCTCAGGGGGCTGACGAAGAGGATCAGGCCGGCGGCAAAGGCGACATTGTTGAGGCTTGACCACTGACGGTCCAGGAGGATGGCCGCCATGAAAACCGTGGTCATGAGCAGGGCTCTGAGCACCGGGGGCTGGAAGCCGGCAATGCCGGCATAGAAGAGCAGCAGGGGCAGGGTCAGGCCGAGGCTCAATTTTCGGGAAGGGAAATAAAGAAATATTTTCGGAACCAGGCGCAACCCAGCCTTGAAAAGGGAGGAGGCGAGAAGGGCAAGCACGGCGAGGTGCATTCCGGAAATGGCCAGCAGGTGCATCAGCCCGGTCTCCTTGAACAATTCAAGGGTGGTCTCGTCGATGCCGCTGCGGTCGCCGATGAGAAGGGCGCTGTAGAGGCCGGCCGTTTCCGGGGGGAGCCCATGCTTGAGAAATGTCGCGCTGCGCTGCCGCCGCTCTTCGAAAAAAGAGAGATTCGTCCCGACTCCCCCTGCGGGAAGGGGAAGGATGGGGAGTATGGCTGCCTGGTCGGCAATCCAGCCGGTCACGTGAATGTTGTCGGCGGCAAGGTAGCCCTGGTAGTCAAAGGCGCCCGGGGTGCCGAAGTTTCTGGGCCGGGAAAGACGGCAGCGGGCCAGGTACTGCTCGCCGGGCCTGAGCCCGGGCAGCTCGGCCGCGTTGACGGTCAGACGGGCCAGGCCGGTGGCCGGCAGAATGCGCGGCTCTCCCGGGGGCAGCACACCGGTGGCGGCCACGATGATTCTGGTTTTTCCCTGGCGGGATACCGGCATGTCGCGCAATCGGAATGTTAGGCTAATTTCCTGATTTTCCAGGATAAAATTTTGCAGATGGTGGGGGGGCCAGCTGGGAAGGGCGACGCCTGCGCCGGCGCCGAAGCCGGCGCAGGCGAAGAGACAGAAGAGGGAAAGGACGCGCGGGCCGGGGGAGCGGAGGCGCAGGAAGGCGGCGGCCAGGAGGAGCGACGACAGCGCTGTCAGCCAGGAGAGGTGCAGGGCGGCCGGCCAGGACTGACTGCAGAGAATTCCGGCGGCCAGGCCGCAAACCGCGGTGGAAAAGGAGAGCATCTGGGTCCCGCGCGCTTTCCTGTTGAGAGGTAGACCTTGGGCGACCGGGCAGCGGCCCTTCTCGTGCCGATACCCGGTCCTGCCCTGACTGCTGGCGAAAAAAAGAGAGGCCCTGGTTCAGTCGAGAAAATGCTTGAGCTTTTCCCTGCGGCTGGAGTGGCGCAGGCGATTGAGGGCCTTTTTCTCGATCTGCCGGATGCGCTCCCTGGAAACATTGAAGCGCTTGCCGATCTCTTCCAGGGTGTACTCGGCGTCCTCTCCTATGCCGAAGCGGAGGCGGATGATCTTTTCCTCCCTGGGGCTCAGGGTGTTGAGGATGCAGGTGACCCGATCGGAGAGCTGCTGATTCTGCACCGCCTCGTAGGGAGAAACCGATTCCTGGTTTTCCAGAAAATCACCGAGGGTGGAGTCGTCGTCGCCCACTGGGGTCTCCAGGGAGATCGGCTCGCGGGAGGCCTCGAGGATGGCCAGGATCTTGTCCATGGGCAGCCCGGTCTTCTCGGAGATCTCGATGGGGGTCGGCTCGCGGCCCAGCTCCTTGAGCAGGGAGTAGAAGGCCTTGAAAAACTGGCTCCGCAGCTCGAGAAAGTGGACAGGCAGGCGGATCGTCCGCGTCTTGTCCAGGATGGCCCTGGTGATGGCCTGACGGATCCACCAGCTTGCGTAGGTGCTGAACTTGTTGCCCTTGGTGTAGTCGAAGCGGAACACCGCCCGCATCAGGCCAAGGTTGCCCTCCTGGATGAGGTCGGCCAGGGTGAGACCCTGGTGCATGTAGCGCTTGGCGATGCTCACCACCAGGCGCAGGTTCGCCTTGATCATGGCGTCCTTGGCCACCTCGATGGAGCGATGGAACAGCTCAAGCTTGCAGTACATTCCCTGCAGCTTCTTGTTGCGGGGATGGGTCTGGCAGGCCTTGGCCACCGCGCGCATCATGAAGTTCAGGTGCTGCTTCTTGGGTTTCAGGGTGGGGTCGCGCTTTTCCCAGAGGTCGATGCGTTCGACGAGCTGCTGCAGCTCCTGGGTGCCGTACTGGTCATGGCGCACCGCCCGGATGATGGCGTCGAAGCCCTCCCGGATCGTCTTGCTGTATTTTTCCTCCTCCTCCGGGGTGAGCAGCTCGAACTTGCCCATTTCCCGCAGGTAGGTGGTGGTGGTTTCCTCGGGCTCCGGCGTGTCGTCCTTGGAGATGAGGGCCGCGTCCATGAGCTTGTCGTCGTCATCGTCAAGGGAGACTTCGTCGGGCTGGCCGTCGCCGCCGTCCCAGTTTTTCCCGTCCAGGGTCTTTTTCTTGCCAGACTTTTCCTGGCTGACGATCTCGATGTTGTTCTCGTTCAGAAAGTCGAAAATGCCATCGATGGTGTCGGCATCCTTCCCCTCGGGGATCAGGTCGTTGAGGAAGGAAATCGTCACGCATCCTTCATCCTTTCCGGCTTCGAGCAATCGGGCTTTTATATCGGCAGGCACGAGTGAATCACTCCTGGTCGCAAGGTTTTTCCGTTTGCACCCATCCCTGATGCGCGTCATGGGCAGGGTGGTAAAACACGATAATATACAAATGATAGCAAAGAAAGGCAAGGTGAAGTGAGGAAAAAATATGGGGGCGAATTTTTCTTGGTCACTCAGGTGCCCCTCTGTATAAGAGAAATAAGCATTGTTTTTTTTCTTCTCCATCCCGCTTGCAAAAAAATATTGGAGTTTTTTTTATGCTTGCCCGCCGAAGCAGCGGAGTTCTTCTGCATCCAACCTCCCTCCCCGGCCCCCACGGCATCGGAACCCTGGGGCGCTCCGCCTGCGAGTTTGTCGATTTTCTCAAGGCCGCCGGGCAGAAGTACTGGCAGATACTGCCTTGCGGCCCGGTGAGCAGGGTCTTTGACAATTCTCCCTACATGAGCCTTTCCGCCTTTGCCGGCAACCCCCTGCTCATCGATCCCGCCCAGCTGGCCGGGGATGGCCTGCTGGGCCGCGAGGCCGCCCAGCCCCCGGCCCATTTTTCCGAATATGCCGTTGATTTTTCGCAGGTGGTCGCCTCCCAGCAGGCCATCCTTGCGCAGGCCTTCCAGGAATTCCAGGCAAGCGGTGGCTCCGAAGAGTTCACCGCCTTCCGGGTCAGGGCGCACTGGCTGGATGATTATGCCCTGTTCCGCAGCCTGCGGGAGGAGTTTCAATTCCGCCCCTGGTGCGCCTGGCCCGGGGAGCTTGTCCGCAGGGAGGCCGATGCCCTGGCCCTCTGGCGGCAGCGCCTCAAGGCGCGCATTGCCTACCATGAATTCGTGCAGTTCTGTTTTTTCAGGCAATGGCAAAGGGTGCGGCGCTATGCCAACCTGCACTCCATCGAGATCATCGGCGACATGCCGATCTATGTTGCCTACGACAGCGCCGACGTCTGGGCGAATCAGGAGTGCTTTCTCCTTGACGAAGAATCGCGCCTGCCGACCCATGTGGCCGGGGTCCCTCCTGACTATTTCAGCGCCACCGGTCAGCGCTGGGGCAATCCCCTCTTCGTCTGGCAAAAGGAAAACGCCTTCAACCCCTCGCTGCTCACCTGGTGGGCAAACCGCTTCCGGCAGGTGTTCGAGGCGGTCGACATGGTGCGCATCGATCATTTCCGCGGCTTTGAATCCTTCTGGTCCATTCCGGCCGCGGAGGAGACCGCTGTCAACGGTTCCTGGGTGCAGGGGCCCGGTCTGCCTTTTTTCAGGGAAATGCAAAAGGTGATCGGCGATCTGCCCATCATTGCCGAAGATCTTGGCGTCATCACCCCGGAGGTGGAAGCCCTGCGCGACGCCCTGGGCCTTCCCGGCATGAAGATCCTCCAGTTCGCCTTTGACTCGGACGCGGAGAACGCCTACCTGCCCCACAATTTTTCCACGCCAAACTGCGTGGTCTACACCGGCACCCACGACAACGACACCACCCTGGGCTGGTTTTTCAGCGACAAGGTTTCCCGGGCCGGCAAGGAAAAGGCCCTGCGCTACGCGCACAGTGCGGTGGGCAGCCCGGTGCATTGGGATTTCATCCGCATGGCCTACGCCTCGATAGCGGCCCTGGCGATCGTTCCCCTCCAGGATGTTCTCGGTTTTGGCAGCGACTGCCGGATGAATGTGCCGGGTACTTCCGAGGGCAACTGGCGTTGGCGCTGCGCCCCCCGCTTTTTGACCCCGGAGGTTGCCGCGGCCCTCAGGGAGGAGGCGCTTTTCTACAACAGGCTGCCCGGGGCCGAAGATGGCGGGGGAGGCGCGAGCGGAGCATGAGGATTTTTGCCGTCAATGGAAGCCCGCGGAAGAAGGGCAACACCGAGACGCTGGTGCGCGCTTTTTTGCGGGGGGCCGAACAGGCCGGCGCCGATTTCGAGCTTGTCCGCCTGACGGACCTTCATATCCAGCCCTGCATAGGCTGCGGCGGCTGCGAAAAAACTGGGGAATGCGTCCTGCAGGACGCCATGCAGGAGCTCTATCCGAAGATCCAGGCGGCCGACCGGGTGGTGCTCGCTTCGCCCATCTATTTTTATGGGATCACCGCCCAGGCCAAGGCCTTTGTCGACCGCTGCCAGGCGCTGTGGAGTTACCGGCGGCTGCGCGAGCGGAAAGGGGAGTGGCGGGATGATCCCCTTCGGGCCGGCTTTCTGCTCTCGGTGGCCGCCACCCGAGGCCAGAAGGTTTTCGATGGCGCCATCCTCACCGCCAGATACGCCTTCGAGGCCATGGGCCTGCCCTATGGCGGAGAGTTTCTGGTCAGGGGCAAGGACGGGCGTGGAGAACTGGCCCTGGACAGCGGAACCCTTGCCCGGGCCGAGGAGGCGGGGAGAAAAATGGCTGCCGGGGGCGACGAGGAAGGCTATTTCTCGAAAAACCAAGAATAAAGATTGACAAATCCCCTTCCATCACGTAAAAGATGGCGCACAACATGGCCCCTTCGTCTAGCGGTCTAGGACGCTGGCCTCTCACGCCGGTAACACGGGTTCGAGTCCCGTAGGGGTCACCAAGTGAGAATTTAAAGGGAATCAACTGTTTTCAGTTGGGTCCCTTTTTTTCGTTGCTGTGGGCCGCACTCTCTGGATGGGGCTTTTCCTTCCGGGGACCACTCGTAAATGTAAATTTGCACGTAAAATCAGAAAATTTGCAAATGAAACCAGAAAATTCAAACCACGGGAAACTCCAAAAAATAAGCGTTGGCACAAAATTTGCTTTAAGAGAAAATTGCGCCTAACAAAACTAGGTCACCACTCCACCACAGATACTTCTTCCGTTGTGGCCGCAGCCTCCAAGGCATCCTCGCGCGCCTGTCTCCTGCCGATAAGCTGGCCGCTCACCACGGAAAACGCCGCAGCCTTGGCGAGCACGCGGCCGGCTAAATCGGAGACGGCAAGGCCGCGCTCGGATGCCAGGGCGGCCAGCAAGGGGGCGTCCGCAGATGGGTCGACAGAGAGCGCCTGTGCCTCTTGTACCTGCTGTGGCCAGCTGCTGATCTCGCCGCGCGGGTACATCGAGGTGATCGCCGCCAACGATGCGTCGCAGGCGACATTTATTGCCGCCAGGCGCTCGGCTTTGGCCTGGGCAAGCTGCTCCTCAGCAGCGGCCGAAAGTGGCAAAGAACCAACCAGAACAACGCTGGCGCCATCACAGGCAGGCAAGGTGGCCGGGGCGCCAGCAGGGTCCACCGCGACGAAGTAGCCACTGGGCTGGTATTCGGCCGGCACCTGCCAAACCGTAACAATAGCCTCTTTCGCCAAGCGCGGCAACTCCTGGGTGTGTGCGCCGACGCTCAAGACATGATCGCTGATCTGCATGGGACTCCTCCTTTATAATTGATGTCGTTCAGGATGCCCGCCGTGGTCCGGTGGGCGTTGCAATGCTTCGCATACGCCAGAAAACTATCCACCCGCAACGGGACGGCGGCGGGCGAAACCTGGCCTTCGTCGGTAAGCCGCGCCAAAGTCCGCAGCTCTCGCCTGGCCCTGGCGATATTCTTCTTCCGCGGCAGGATATGGGTCGGCCAGGTCCTGTAGCCGCAAAAGTCCACCCCCCGGGCGACCGGGAAGATGGCCGTTTTCGGGTTCAGCGTCAACCCGTGCCGACCGGCAACCTCGCGCATGGCCGCAAGGCTCTCGCTGGCCGCAGTCTTGTTTGGCGCCACAACCACCGTGTCGTCCATATAGCGGACGTACCCCCGCACCCCCATGCCGTCGTTCAACTCATGGTCAACCTGATTCAGCAGGATATTGGCGGACAGCTGGCTGGTCAAGGCGCCGACCGGCAGGCCAACCCCGCCATCGTGCCCATAGGCGGCAGAGATCCGGCGCCACAAGGCCAGCGTCTTCTCGCAGGAGATAACCCGCTCGATGGCGGCAAAAAGCACGTCGTGGCGGATGCTGGCGAAATAGCTCTTGATGTCCGCCTTCAATATATAAGGGCTTGGGTTGTTTCGGCATGAGGCGCGCAAGAGTGCCTGAACCGCGGCAACCGCCCGCTGCGCTCCCTTCCCGCGCCGACAGGCATAGCTGTGGCAAATAAAGGTTTTCTCGAAAAGCGGTTCCACAACCCGTACCAGCGCGTGATGAACGATACGATCCGCAAACGGTGGCGCCTGAATATCCCGCTGCTTTGGTTCAAACACCCTAAAGCTTCTGGCCTTGCCTGGCTGCCAGCTCTCCCACACCAGATGGTTATGGATATTCAGCAGGTTCTCCTCTAGCCGCGTCGAAAATTCCGCCACCTCTCTGCGATAACGTTTTCCTTTGCGGGCAGCTAGGTAGGCCTGCCACAGGTTGTCGAAGTCCACAATTCTTGCGTACAGGTTGTTATGCGTCTTTGGCATGCTGTTCCTTTTTTTATGAAAAATGGTGCCGTCAACCACGTTCGCAAGTGCTACTTGCCGCTGGCGGCTGTTTATCTTTGGCCTTTTAGGCCGGGACGAAAACCCCGAAGGACAGGCTCTGGATGAGCGCCCTTGAGCGCCACAACTACTGGCCGTTCTGTCTTTCGCCAGACGAGCCCCGACGTTCGTGCTCGTGTTCGACGCTGCGTTGTTGCAATTGACGTTCCACAACCCCGCATTCAGGTCGTTGTTCCAATTGCCACCGACGATCGGGAAATACTCGCGTTAACAGGTTCTCTCCCCCACTACTGGTGCACTGCTCGTATCCAGCCGCCCACCATTCTGCCTATTTCGTTTACATGCTCCGTCCACACCTGGTACCTGTGGGGGTTGATATACTTGAGGCGCACCGACTTGCGAATCCAGATCCGCAGCACCTCTATTTCGACATCAAGATCCTGTAGCGTGGTTTTCTTGTGGTAGCGTTTCCATGCCACCACGGCTAGGCGTTGAATCTCGGCCAGTGTTCTCCTTATGTCATGGCACAACAGGTGGCGTTCTGCCCTCGAATACTGCTGCAACACCGTGTGGGTGTATGCCTCCAACTCTTCTATCTTCGCCAGCAGCACCGCGTACGATTCCGGGGGAGCATGGCGTGGCTTGTACCCCCGGCTCTCGCCGGGGGTTTCATTACCCACAAGACATGACACATTACACCTTCGCCAGACGAGCCCCGACGCTCGTGCTCGCGTCCGACGCCGCGCCGCCGCAACTGACGTTCCACAACCCCGCACTCAGGCCGTTGCTCCAACTGCCACCGACGATCGGGAAATACTCGCCAAGGGCAAAATACTGATAATCCGGCGCGGTTGCGTCTGCGTTGCTGGTTGGTCCAGTGTCTCCAATAAACACATCATCGTAGTTGAACCCGGCCCCTACCCCATCCATAAAGGTTGTGGGGTAGATGGTTCCGTCCGCAGCAGCCCGTTTGCGACCGGTATCCACCCAGGTTTTATTGCCGTTGCGGTCCCACAGGTTAATATAGCCGGTGGTGGGCACGGTCTTCAGACCATCCATCCACTGCCAGACATTCCCCCATAGCCCCACGATACCGCGATAGGTGGCCTGGGCCACATCGGCGGCATCCACATTGGCTGCGCTTGAGGTGCTTACCCGGCCCATTCCGGTTTTCTCCTGGCTGTCCATGGTGGCGTTTTCCACCAGATACAGCCACTGAATAGCGGACCATTGAAAAATGGACCAGAGCATAAACCCGGTTACCCCACCGGTATTGCGGGCCGCCGCCTCAGTCTGAAAGGTTGTGAGGCTCTTTGATACTGCAGGCAGTACCCCAGACACTGATTTCAGCTTGGTGCCGTCGGAACTGGCCTGGTATTTGCCGACGTAGATCTGATCGATGTCGGCTCCTGCATTGCGGAAAGCCGGGTGGATCTCAAAGCCGGACACCGGCTGATCGCTAACCCACCACGCTTCCTTGCCGGCGTTGACGCCCGAGGCGATCACCTCCCGCTTATAGTAGAACTTCGGCACCTTGACCATGGCCTGGCCGTCGATGGTCACGTCCTGCATCCCGCCAAAGACCGGGTGGGCGGCAAAGTAGGCGCTGCCCGGTGCGGCGATGGTGCCGCCGGCCTCGTCCACCCAGACCCAGGTGCCTCCGTCACCGCCGGTGGCAGTGCAGCAGACCCCGACAATGTTGGCGAACACCTGTTTGGTGGTGATCTTGACTTCCGGCGAATACTCGGACCAGCCCGTGGTCGCGCCCTTATGTCTGGCTCGCAGGAAGTAGACCGACTGCCCGGCCGCCAGCACCCCGGCCGGCACCACCTTGCTGAGCAGATTCGCGGCATCCTCGCCAGAATCCCAGTGCGGCAGATCCCAGGCGCCGGCGGCGGTGCGGATCTGCCACTGGCTGGCGGCATGGGTATCGGTGCCGCCGCTCACCGCGAAGGCCCCGGTTTGCATGGTGGGCTGCTCGACGACATCGACGGCGTTGTTGGCAGGGCTCACCAGGGCCGGGGCCTGCACGTAGACGTAGCTGGCCGCGGTGCTGAAGCTGGTGGCGGCCGACCAGGCGGACCAGAGGCCGGCGACATCCTGCACCCGGGCGCGGAGGTAAAAGGTCGTCCCCTCGGCGAGCACCCCGGCTGGCATGGCGTAGGTAAGCGCAGCGGGCAAATAGCCGGTGTCGCGCACCAGGCTGGCAAAGGCGGAGTCGAGGGCCACCTGAAACTGCACCGACTGCTGGGCGGTGCCGCCTGGGCTGAAATATCCAGCGATGGCGAGGGTGGGGGTTTCCATGACCCCGGTCGCCAGATCGGCCGGGGCGGAGACGGTTGGGGCGGAGGGGGCCATGGCCGGGTTGATGTAGCCGCCCAGGCCGGTGGGGGCGGAAAGCGCCACGATGTGCTGGACCGTCATGTCTTCAGCCGCGACATCGAGCCGCAGGCGGGTCTCTCCTTGAAAGGGGACGATGTACTCATAGTCGGCCATCCCGGCGGCAATGTCGCCGCCCTGCCGGCGCAGCGACCAGATAACCTCGGTCCAGGCCGTATGGCTGGCATCGCGGAAATAGAGCCGCGCCTCGCCGCTGTTGAGGCTGCGGCGAACCACCACCGCGCCGCCGGTCTGGTCGTCCTCCAGGATTACCAGGCCGGACAGCCAGATGTTGCCGACGGCCGCCTGGGCGACATGGTCGATGCGCGGCATGGAGCAACGGGTCACCACCCCGGCGCCCAGGGTGCGCGGCAGGTTCTGTGAGATCCGGATCCGCTGGGCGCTGAGCTTTTCGGTCACCAGGACCAGGAAGTCATCCCCGGCGTCGTCCGCCACCACGTAATATTCGCCGGTGCGGATGGCGCTGGTGTCGGCGACATCTATGGAGTCGTCGCCGCTCACCCCCTGGACGATGGCGACATCCGCCATGTCGATCAGGGTGTAGCCGGGTCGGAACAGCTCGAACTCGATCTTGTTGTCGCGGTAGAGCCAGTCCAGGCTCACCGCCTGCTGCACGGAGATGGCCGAGGCCTCCTCAAGCGTGCCGGTGATCTCCTCGATGGTGTCGATCCGCGCGCCAAGCGAGGAGGCCATGCCCCGAGCCTCCTCCACCTCGTCGGCGAATTGCTTGAGGTAGGTGGTGCGGTTGGCCAGTTGTTTGGCCTGCACGTTGGCGATGCCGTTTTCTCCACCCAAAACCGGGTCGGTGGTCTCGATCTGGTAGATTCCTTCCTCGTAGACTGAACTCTCTGTCACGTTTGCCATGGTCGGCTCCTTTTAGAAAATGATGGTCCAGACCCCGTCCAGGGAGAGGTCCGCGTCCTTGTTGATCACGCCGCGCACCTTGCGGGCAAACAGCGTGCCGTCCTCGCAGAGCAGGCCCAGCTCGGCGATAGCCAGGCCGTTCGCCTCGCTGATCCCGAGGCTCCAGGCGAACGAGACCCGGCCGGGGGCCGGATAATCGACCGCGGCGAGCGCCCGGCTGTATTGGTTGGCAAGTGCCGTGTCGTCCGGGGTGGGGCCGGAGCCGTCCGTGCCGAAGCCGATGGCGGCCACGGCCTTGCCGGCCCCCGCCCCGCCGATCAGCATGGCCATGGCGGTCTTGGCCGCGACCATGATCATGTTGCGCTCGCGTTGCTCCTCGACCAGCTCGCCGCCCCGCCAGATCCGCAGCAGAAACTCGCCGCGCATCGCCACCTGCTCGGTGTCCCTCGTCATATCCTGATCTCCTCTATAGTGTGTACGCCCGCGTAGCTCATCCAGGGCGCGGGGTTGAACGAGCCGTCAAACGCCCGGGCGCCGTCGTATACCGGGGCGCCGTAGCTCTTGTGGCCGTTGAAAACATAGTGCCTGCGCGCGGCCACCGTCATCCTGGCGTCACGCACCGGCTCCCCGGTCGCGCCCAGGTCGAGCAGACCGTCATAATCGGCCTGGCCGTCGAAAAGAGCCAGGGCAGCCTGGGTGTCGCTGGCCGTCGCGTGCAACACGGATTCGGCCCGATCCCAGGCGGTGTCGTAGCGCCGCTCACCGCCCAGGACCAGGGCATGGCTGACAGTGCCGTCAAAGCTGTCCGTGCCGTCATAGACCAGGGCCCGTCCCGAGTCATGGAGCATGGTCCCGTCGTAGCGTGCCCCCCAGGGCAGCACCTCGGCCTGACCGTCATGGGCCGCCAGCGTCTCCGCCTCGGCCATCTCGACCAGGTCGCTGACCGTGGCGGAAAAGACAATGGCGGCCAGGTGGCTCCGCTCCGGCTTCCATCTTTCGACATGACGGACCAGCTTGGCGGTCTCCTCACGAGAGACGCCCATGGCCTCCCCCAGGTCGAGCCCCACGGAAAACCGCGCCCAGCCGGCGCCGTCTCCGTACCCGTTCGCGCCGCTGTATATCTCCTGGCCGTCATAGGAGAGCGACGGCAGCCGCTCGCTCAGACTCGCCTCCGCATAGCCGATCGCCCTCAGGCCCTCCTTCACCGCCCAGGGGGTGCCCTTGCGGCGATGGATGGCGATACTGCGCGCGCAGGCGGCCCTCTTCGCCGCCTCGCTCCAGGAACTGTCCCAGGAGTCAACCGACAGCGCCCAGGCCAGCCAGGGCAACGCCTCGGCCGGGCAGGTCGCCGGATCCCACAGGGAGCCGATCGGGCAGGACACCCCGGCGGCCCTGGCAATCGCCTCGGAAAGCGCCCGCTCCTGCGGGGTGGCGCTCAAGGGGAGCAGATCGTTACCCATCCACCACCCCCGCCTCGGTCACCGTCAGGCTTTGACACCAGGGGGCCTGCCCGGCCCCGACAACGACATCGCCCACCG
Source organism: Desulfobulbaceae bacterium UBA2262 (assembly GCA_002347185.1). GTDB lineage: Bacteria > Desulfobacterota > Desulfobulbia > Desulfobulbales > Desulfurivibrionaceae > UBA2262. The sequence goes on from DDXK01000102.1 coordinate 22,611, forward strand.
GCGAGGACAACAGCACGTTCTGCACGCCAGGCTGATGCAGGGCGGCATGGAGGCCGCTGATGGTGACGGCCCGACCCAGGGCGTGACTCTCTGCCACATAGCCCAGAGCGGCCGATTGGGCGGCAGCCAGGACCGTGGAGGCGTCCGGGCCGCTGAACATAGTCAGCCCGGCGGTAACCGTGTAGGGGACGATCTCGGCGGCAGCCACGGTGACGGCGTCGCACAAGGGCCGCACCGTCTCCGCCGAAACAGCGGACTCCACCAGGGCCAACAGCTCCTGCGCCGGCGTCCCGTCGCCAACCGTGGAAAGCACGGTGACCAGCACCTCGCCAGGGGCCGGGCTCGACACCGCCACGTCCTTCACCAGGGCGGAGGCGGAAAGGGTATGGTATTCGTAGCTGCCCCGGCTGCCGGCGGTGGTCCATCCCTCCGGAGCCATCTGCACCCGGCGGCGCAGGGCGTCGTCGCTCTCGTAGGTTGGGGCGAGGGGCGGCAAGGCCACCGGGTCGCCGGGGTCAACGATCAGGCGGACAACCCCATAGAGGGCAGCCAAATGATCGAGATCGGAGCCGGCGGCATAGGCGAGCAGCACCGAGCGGGCGGCGTCGTTGATCCGCTGCCGGAGCAGCAGCTCCCGGTAGGCGGCCACCTCCAAAATCTTATAGGCCGGGTCGCTCTCCAGCAGAGCATCGAAGGCGGCGTCCCGACTTTGCAGGTCGGCGAGCATGTCGGCCAGGATCGACTCGTAATCCAAAATTTCTACCACGCGCGGGGCGGCGAGCAGCGACAGGTCAATCGGGGTGCTCATATCACTATGCCCTCCAGGGTGATGGGTTTTCCGGTTGGCCGGTAGCGGCCGGTCAGGGTCAGACTTACCCGGCCCGGGCCGACGGTATCGGCGCGAACAGTGTCCACCAGCAGCCGCGGCTCCCACTTAATCAGGGCTTCGACGGTGGCGGCGTAGATCTCCACCAGCAGCGCCGGGGTGAGCGGGCGGTCCACCAGTTCAAAGAGGCGGCTGCCGTAGTCTCGCCGCATCACCCGGCTCCCGAGCGGGGTGGCGAGGATGTCGCGCACGCTCTGGCGCAGGTGATCGATCCCGGCCAGGCTTTTGCCCGTGGTGGAACTGATGCCGCTCATGCCGGGTCCTCCTTCGGCGTCTCCGCCTCGATCTCGCAGCTGTACCCGCCGCCATCCAGACGATGCGCCACCCGTCTGACGCTCCACTCCCCATCGACGCCAGGGCGTAGGCCGGAGAGCGTCAGGCGGCTTTCCGCGGCCAGCCTGGGGTTGCCGGGGCAGGTCAGGCGCAGGGTGGCCACCCCCCTGGCGAAGGCGGAAAGGCGAGCCTTTGCCGCGCTTGCGGCGGTGGCCTGGTCCGGGTAACGGCGGCCGAGGGTGAACACCGGCTCACCAGCGCCGGCGGTCACGGTTTGCTCGCTTGCGCTGCCCGGATCGAACCACTTGGCCGTGACGGCCGGATACTTGCCGCGCTCGGCCACGGTGACCTCCCAGCGGCTGATCTGGCCGGCGGCAAGAGAGACGGCGGGCAGATCCTTGCCGCCGGCGCTTTTGGCTTCGCCCTCGGGCACGAAAAGCAGCAGGCCGCCGGCCGGCTTGGCGATGGCGCCCCGGTCCCTGGCCAGCCTGGTCAGGAAGTGCAGGTCGCTCTCGTCCACCTGGTCGAGGTGGGGGACAACCTCCGCCGCCAGGGCGGCGGCAACCTTCGCCTGGTAGCCGTGTTCCCCGGCGATGCTGGCGACGATCCCCTCAATGTTCAGATTTTCCCAGGGCCGGGTGCGCGGCTTTTTCAGCCCCTGGCGCAGATCGGCGGCATGGCCGCGGATGACCAGGGCCAGGGGCGGGCCGGAGAGGGAGAGTTCATCCACCACATAGCGGCCCATGGCCATCACTCCCGCCTCCCGATACCCGATACTCACGGCCAGCTCCGCGCCGGTGCGCGGCAAAGCAATGGTTCCGCCCCTGTCATCCAGGGCAATCTCTACGGTGTCGCTCTCGGTGCCGGCCGCGTCCGTCACCGAGAGGGAGAGCAGGCGGGAGCGGATGGCGGAGGTGATATCGGCGGAGTCGGCCAGGATGCGGAAGTCGGGCGTCATTGCGTCAGTCCCACAGCCTGACAACTTTCTCTACCGGAGCGCTCGGCAGCTCCGGCAGCTCGATCACCACCCCGGCCTCGTACTCCGGACCCAGGCCAGCCAACCCCTGGTTCGCCTCAAGCACCGCCTCGACGGCCCCCTCGACGCGGCCGTAGTGCCGATAACAGATCCAGTCAAGCAGGTCGCCTTCCCTGGTGCGGTAGCGCATGGTCACACCTCTTCCCCGTAAGCGGAGAGCTGCATGGTGAACTCGACCCGCTGCGGGTCGCCGTTGGCGAAGAACACGGTGCGGCCCTCCTCGATGCGCTCGATACACCAGCGGCCCCAAACCATACCCCGCCCATCCACCAGGGAGAGGGGAACGCCACGGCCGGCCAGCTCCCGCAGCTTCCCGATCTGCGACAGGCCGCCGGCGTAATGCGGGTAAATCACCCCGGATAGAGTGACGCTGTCGGCGCCAGGGCCAACAAATTGCCGGGCCGGGGCGCGGCCGAGACGTTCCTGCGCGGGCCAGCGGTATTCGCTGGTGCGGCGCAGCGACTCGTAGGCGGCTGTGCTCACCGCAAAACGATACGGCCCCAGAGCCAGCATGGTCTCAATCATGGAGAGCCCCCCGCCGGCGGGCCTCGGCCTGTCGCTCGCGCTCGCTCAGGGCGCGGCTCACCTCTGCGGCGACCAGCTTCTCGTCCATCCCCGGCGCGGCGTTGATGGTTATGGGCGCGTTGACCGTGCTGGCGGCGGAAACCGGCGCCGGCCGGGGTTGCAGCTGGGCCGCATCCGTTGGTAGCCCGGCAACGGGGGTGGCGGCAACCGCCGCGCCAAGGGTGGCGGCGGCAACAGCCTGGCGGGCGGGGGCGGCCGTGCGCCCCCTCAGGTCGCCGACAAAGCCGGCCAGCTTCTGGCCCGCCTTGAAGAGCATCCCCAGGGGGCTCAGCTCCCAGACCTTGGTCAGGAATTTCACCCCGGCACTAAACAGCTCCTTGATGGTGCCCCACAACCCCTTGAAAAAGCCGGTGATCGGTCCCCAGAAGGTGATTATCGCGGCCGCGCCAGCCACCACGGCGCCGACCACCCAGGTCATGGGGTTGGCGAGCAGGGCCGCGTTCCACAACCAGGTAGCCCCGGCGGCGATGGCCATGCCGCCGGCGACGCTGCCGAGGCCGATGGCGAAGTAGCCGAGCATCGTGCCGATGGCTGGATATTTGTCGATCGCCTCCGCAGCCCATTTCACCATCGGCGCGAGATTGGCCAACACCGCGCTGGCGGCCGGAAGCAAGGTTTTGCCCAAGACCTCCCCCAGGCGGCCGGCGGCCAGGGTAAAGCCCTTCAGGCTCTCCTTGCCGGTCTTGAGCATGGCCTGGAAGTCTTCGTCAACCGCGCCCTTGGCGGAAAGCACACCCCGTTTGATGCGGCCGAACTCTTCGAGATTCTGCAACATCGGGTTCAAAAAGTTGACAACCTGCATATCTCCGAACAGCTCGCCAACGCGGAACTTGTCGCCGCCGGTCAGTTCGCCGATCAACCGGATCATCTCTTCCACGGGATTTTGCCCAGCCGCCATGGCGTCTTTCATGGCAGCCTCTATATCGACTCCCATCTTCGCGAACCTGGCGACGGTTTCCGGCCTGGTCAGATTGGCCAGGAAGTTTTGGAAGTTGTTTGCGGCCTGCGACGGGTCAGAGGCCCCCTTCATGGCGATCTGCAGGGCGCTGCCCAAGGTGGCTATCCCCTCCATGCCGACCAGGCCCAGCGACTTGGCCTGGGCCGTCAACATGGGGAAGTATTGGGCCATGTCGCGCAACTCGAAGCTCCCTTCCTTACCGGCCTTGGCCAGCATGTCCATGGCCACCGGCAACTCATCCGGGGAAAGCCCCATGGCATCAATCAGAGTGAAAGCGGTGGCGGCCAGGTCTCCGATGTTGGCCCCGGATGCGGTCGCCGTCTTGCCGAGGACCCCAAGGGAGGCCACGGCGCGGTCGGGGTCGAGGCCTTTGGCGGTCAGGTCATTCAGGGCGACGAGCAACTCCCCGGGGGCCTGGTTGGTGACAGCGGAAAGGGCGTTGATCTGTTTCCGGATCTCGGCCAGCATGTCGTTGGACAGCCCGGCGACGTTGCCGAACATGCGCATTTCGTGCTCGAAATCCATGGCCTGACTGACCAGGCGCCCGGCCCCATACACGGCGCCGATGGCGCCAGCGGCCGCGCCCTGCAACTCCCCAAGCCGTTCCCCGGCCGCCGCTTTCTTGTCCATCCTGGCCTGCAGCCGGTCGCGCTTGGCGTTGGCCTGGTCGACGGCGGCGCCCAGCCTGGCGTACTGCTCGCGGAGTTTGTTCACCGACAAGCCGGCACGGTCCAGCTCAGCCCTCGACGCCGCCAGGCTGGCCCGTTGCTTTTCCACTGCCGCCCCGAGGCGGAGAGCCTTCCCTTGCGTGTCCGCCAGGGCCCTCGCCAGGCCTTCGTCCCCTGGGGCGCGGCGCAGAGCCAGTTTCAGCTCCGCGACCCGCCTCTGGGTTTTTTCGAGGGCGAGGCTGGCTTTTGCCAGCGCAGACTCGTCCCGCTCGAACCGCTCCACAAGGCCGCGCTTGTTCCCCAGCTCTTGTATTTCTCGGCCCAAGGCGCTAAAATGTTCTCTGGCGCCGCCGATCGCGCGGCCGAATGTGCCGCCCAGGGCCGCGCCGATAACAACACCGATAGCCAGGTCTTTCGCCATGCGTAAAAATTCCCCGGTAAGACTGATCTATGCCGCCCTGTGGGTTATCCTCTCCTGGGCGTCCTGGTCGCTGTCGGGCAACCTCGCCGCCGCCATCCTCGCCGGGGCAATCCTGGCGACCATCCTGCTGATCCCCGCGACCATACTGGTCGCAGGCCTGGCAGCGCCCTTCATCTGGATTCGCGACCTTATCGCTTCGGGTAAACGCCCCTGACCGCCTCCAGCCACGCAACCAGCTCGTCCACCGTCAAATCCAACAGCTCGCCATGCCCCCAGCTGGTATAGCTGTTCAGGACCAGCACCGCCCGCCGCAGGGCCTCCGGGCTCAGGACAAAAAACCGGAGTAGGCCTCCTGGACCTGCCGATAATCGGCCAAGTCCAGCTCCTCGATCACCGCCGGCTCCACCTCGCAGAGGTTGGCGAAGAGGCGGATCTCCTTTTCAGCGTTGCCGCCGCTCGCCTTTTCCGCGGCGAGCTGGTCCTTGACCTTGGGCCGCCGCAGCGCAAGCGAAGCGATTTCGCGACCTGCCACGGTGACAGGGTGCTTCAATTCGATGGTCGTCATCTCTTCCACTACTCCTCGTCAAGAAAGGGCGCGGGCGACCGCGCCCGGTGATGGCTACAGGCCGAGATTGGCCCTCGTCGCGGCGAGCTGATCCACTCCGGCGATGACCCGCTTCATTCCCGGCACGTCGATCTCGTGGACCACCTCGCCGTCATGGGTCAGCTTGTAGTAGCGCAGGGAGACCACGGCCTTGAGTGTGGCCTTGTCGCCGGCCTTCCAGGTGCCGTAGTCGATCTCGCGGGCCTTGCCGCGCAGGTTGATCACCACCGGCGCCGTGGTGCCGTCGTCGCTCTCGATGTGGCCGCGCATGGTCATGTTGGTGACATTGCCGGCGGCCAGGCCGAAGAGCTTCAAGATCTCCTTGTCGAACTTGGTCAGGGTGAACTCGCATTCGAGCTTCTCCATGCCCATCTCAACATCCACCGGCGCGTCCATGCCGCCGCCCCGGAACTCCTCCGTCTTCATGGTGAGCTTGGGCGGGGTCAGCTCCTCGACGTTGCCGGCGTAGCCTCGGCCGTCAACAAACAGGCTCATGTTTTTCAGGATCTGGTCGAGCATCTTAGATCACCTCCTCGAAGTAGTCGTTCACCAGGCGGCTCCGGAAGGTCACATGCTCGGCCGGGGCCGGCGGCGTGAAGTCGAAGTCGAAATAAACCTTGCCGGCGGCCAGGGATGTGGGGGTATTCAGGTCCGGGTCGGCCCAGCACTTGCCGCCCAGGATGGCCCCGATCTGGGTGAGGTGCGAAAGGTAGGCGTTCACCCCCTCCACCACGTCCTCCAGGTAGGTCTTGGTGATGTTGCGGTCCACGGCCCACAGGTGCGCGCGCAGCAGGCTCTCGTTGATCATGTCTGCGGTGCGCACCACCGAGAGGAAGGCCCACACCGGGTCGCTCGACAGGGTGCGGTTGCCCCAGAGACGATAGCCGTTCTGGCGAATGATGGTGGCCACGTTCTGCTCGTTGAGCAGGTTGGCGCGGGCGTTGGCGTCGCCCAGGGCGAAATCGACGCTGCGGGTGGTGCCGACAATGCCGTACACCTCGCGATTGGACGGGCTCCACCAGAAGCCCCGCTCGGCGTCGCTCTTGGCGATGATGCCCGCCACCCGGGCCGAGGCCGGATCGGTGGCGATGCTGCCGTCGGCGGCGATGACCTTCACGCCGGGGTCCACCACATAGACCCGCTTGCTGCCGAAATCTCCGGCATAGGCAATGGCGTCGGCGTCGTTGCTGTCCGGGCCATCGGCGATGATCACCGCCCGCAGCCGGTCGGCGATGCCGAGCAGTTCGGAAACCACCGGGTTGGCCAGGTAGGTGCCGGGAGTGAGCGGGTCTTCCGGCCGCTCCGAGGTAAAGCCCGGGGCGCAGAGGATGCGCGGGGCGGCACCCAGTACGCTTTCGGCGGCCAGGAAGGCATGTACGCCGGTGTAAGCGCCGGTGGCGGCGTCCACTCCGCCCAGGACATTGACCAGGGTGGCGGCGGCGTCGGCACCTTCCTCGACCCGAACCACCACCACCACGGCGCCGGCCTGGTCGAAGATGGCGTCGATGGCGTCGGGCAGGGTACCGAGTCCGGTGCCGACCGTGTCGAGCTTGGCCGCCTCCAGGCGGCTGCCGGCCACAAGCACCGGCGTGTCCACGGGGAAGGCGGCGGGGTCGGCGTTGGGGGCGGTGCCGATCAAGCCGATCACGCTGCTGCGAACGGTTTGGATGGGGCGGGGGCCGTCGTCGATCTGGACGACCTCGACGCCGTGCAAAAAGGTCTCTGGCATGGCTTAGTTCTCCTTCTTTCCGGCGGCCTTGGTCGCCTTGCTGGTTGCTTTTGCCCCGGGGACACGGACCTTGCCGGCCAGAAGCAGGTACTTGGCCTGCCGCTCGCTCAACTCGACCAGATCCCCGGCCTGCGCTACTCGCCCCTCCGCCTGGATGGGCTTGATTACGGTGTACTTGCTCATCGTGCTCCTCCCTTAGATGACCTTGCCGACATGCTCGGAGTCGGGCGCGCCGCTGGTGGTCTGCACCACGGCGTTGGCGTGGATCTCGTCAATGATCCCCTGGCAGAGCGCCTCCAGCACCAGGCGACGATAGGCCAGGGCCGCCTGGGCGTCGGAGCCCTGGACCAGGCCAACAGCCGCCACATGCGCCTCGATATAGTCGGCCATGCTTTGCTTGCTTAGCGCCATCAAAAGCTCTCCGTCACGGTGGGGCTGATGTGGGCATGCCTCTTGCCGGTGAACATGCAGAGGCAGTGGCCCTGCACCGCGCCCAGAATCTCGCCGCTGCCGCCGTCAATCTCCACGGTGCCGGCGCTCACAAGGGTGGTCTTGCCGCCCACCGTCACATCGGCGTTGCCCACCACGTTGATGGTCATGGCCCCGCTTTCGCGGTCGTACTCGCAAAAGCCCCCGTCCGCGAAGTCGATCCTGGCCACGGTCTGCCGGGCGCCGTTGGCCGGGTGGGCCGACTGATAGACGGCCGGCAGCACCACGCCCTGGGCAGGATCGCCGCAGGGCGACAGGAGCAGCACCTGCTCCCCGACCTCCGGGGCCCACCAGCTCCGGTCATTGCTTGCCCTGGCGGTCAACCAGGGCAGCCAGGCGGTGAGCAGCTCGCCACTTTCCACCCTGACCCTGGCCGCGCCGTAGTCAGCCTCGGCCACGCTCCCGAGCCGCAGCAGGCTGTTGAGCCGCCGCTCAAGCTCGGCGAGGCGGTAATCGATCTCACTCATCGGAGGCCACCAGAAAATAGTCAGGTTCGTGCGGGATGCCGATCCGCGGCGTGAAGCCGATATACAGCTCGTGGGGCAGCACGCCCTCTCCGCTCCAGATGTCGCTGCCCAGGCGCACCAGCTGCTCCCAGGTCACCGCCCAGATCGCCACCGCCGCCCGGTCGAACTCCTGGCCGTAGAGGTTGTCGAGCCTGGTCACCCTGGCGCCGTGGCAACCGGTTTCCCCGAAGCGGCTGCCCTCGATGGCGGCAAGCACCGCCTCGGCCAGCTCCATGGCTTGCACGCCCCGCTGGCTCCGCCCCCCGGCATGCCTGGTCAGGCAGTAGGCCGTATAGCGGCAGAGAAAATCGTACTCGCCGTTGCCGTGTTCGCCGCCCCTTGTCGCGCCCAGGCAGGCGACCAGCACCGCAGGGGCCGGCAGGCTTGCCCGCGAAAGCTCTGCGCCGGCAAACTCCCCGGCGTAGAGGTCGCAGGCCCGCAGGCCGGGCAGGGTGCTCTTCAGGTGGGACACTGCGGCCGCCTGCAACTGGGTGGGGGTGGTCATCTAGAGAAACCCCTTGCTCTCGTCGCGGTTCCAGATCCGGCCGCCGCTGACCATCTGCGCCCCATCCTCGCCGGCCGGATCCTGGGCCAGGGCGTCAACGCCGAGGCTCACCTTGCCGGCGGCGATCTCGCGCAGGAGCTTGCGGGCATCATCCGCCTGCCTGCTCCAGCGCTCGTCGCTGACATCGGAGCCGGTGGCCAGCACGTCGCGGGTCAGCACGCAGGCGAGGCGGGCCACGGTCAGCGGCACGGTGGAGAGCGGCAGCGCGTAGCGGCCGGCAAGGTACATGTCGATCTCCGCCGAGGCGTCGGCGATGGCCGCGCCAAGCACGGCGGCGTCGATGACGCCAGCCCCGGCCCGGTCGGTCAACTGGAGCACGACCTGCTCGCCGAACCGCTCCACCATCTGCGCCTGGTCGCAGTACATGGACTACTCCTTGCTCTTCAGCAGGGGGTCGGCCATGATGGCGGCCGCCTGGGCGGGAGAAACCTCGACCTCCCTTGCCTCGGGGCCAAACTCCAGGCCGGCGCGGAAGCGGCGCCCGCCCGGGGCGGCCACTGTCAGCTTCGTCAGCTTCTTTTCTTCTTTTTTCGTTTCGCTTTTCTCAGCCATGGCCTACTCCTTTCCTTTATCGTTCCACCAGGGCGGCGAGGCCGCCCTGGTCATGTCCTGATTACATCACCCAGGGGCTCACCAGCACGTCCACCATCTCGCGGTTGACGTTGGTGGCGCCGTTGGCCAGGCGCTCCGCCTTCACCACCTCCAGGGCCGCGGCCCGCAGGGAGGGAGGCACCACCAGCAGGGTGGGGCGGATGCCCAGGGGCCGGCCACCGTCGGCATGGCGCTCCTGCATGGCCTGCACGGCGGCGTTGAAGCTGGTGGCGTCCAGGGCCTGCTGGCTGCGGTGGGCCATCTGCCAGAAGCCGAAGCCCACGTTGCAGCGGCTGCGCACCCCGTAGCGGTAGGTGTCCGAGGTGAACACCGCCTCGTCGTCGGCGCTGGTCAGGGCCTGAAGCTCCGGCTGGGTGCGGCGCTGGAAGATGAGCGGCTTGAGGCTGCGGGAGGTGTCGAGCAGATACCACGGAGTCTGCGGGTCCACGCCGGGCACGTCGTTGTTGCTCACCGTGCCCGCGGTGCCGGTGCCGTCCACGTTGGGATAAACCGGGTGATCGGTGTCGAAGAAGTACTGCCCGTCGTAGCACAAAGTGGAGTTGCCCGCCTTGAGCAGGGCAAAGACCAGCTCGTCGGGCTGCACGCCGGCGGCGCGGCCCATCTCGGTGAAGAGCGGGCTGTAGATGCCGAGGTTGTCGTCCTCGATGTCGGTGCGGGCCACGCCCACGGTGGACTCCCAGAGCTTGTTGGTGATCTGATAGCCCTGGGCCGCCATGTCCTTGATCACCCGGTCGCCCACCCACTCGCGGAAGGTCGGGAATTGCCCGAGCCAACCGTAGGTGTTGCTGGCCGTTGTCGAGTTGATCTCGGTGGCGATTTTGTTCCAGGCGCTTTCCGCCGAGGCGAGGCCATCCTGGAATTGCTTCATGAATCCGGTCTTGAGAGCGCTCAGAAGCGCCGGGGTGATGATGGCCATTTACTTGCCCTCCTCTTTGAGTTTGACGAAATCCTCCTCGGCGATGCCGAGCTGTCTGCATACGGCGAGCTCCTCGCTGGAGAGCGCCCCCTTCTTTTCTTCCGGCGCCCTGCCTCCGCTCTGCATGCCGGAGAGGGCCGCGATGGGCTGGGCCTGCTCGACATAGCCACGGAGGGCGGCGAGATCCTTGCCGCCCAGCTCGCGCGCCCAGGTCTCCATGGCGGGCAGCAGGCGGCCGTCGGCCAGGGCCTGCGCCACCAGCTCGCTCACCGCCCGCTCCTGGGCCGAGGCCTTGAGGACGGCCAGCTCCTGACGGATCTGCTCCACCGTCTCCACCGGCACATACCTGGCCGGGTCCGCCTTGCCGGCCTGCTCGGCCCGCGACTTGAGGGCGGCGATTTCGTCCCGGTCGGCCTCAAGCCTGGCGCGCAGCGCGGCGACAGCCAATCCGAGATCGTCCTCGGAATGGTCCTCGGCCAGACCCAGCAACTCCAACAGCTCCTTGTTCATGTTCTTCTCCTTTGGTTTGGTGAATCTTGCCGCCGCCAGGGCGGCCATGCCATCCAGGGCAGGGTAGTTGGTGAGCGCCGCCATGTGCAGCTCGGTCACCCACCCCTGGGCGTCAAAACTGAACACCGGCGAGATGAACCGGTACTCGCCGGCGGCTATCATGGCCCGGGCCTTTTCGGTCCACTCCACATCCACGGCGAACAGGCCCAGGCCTTCGCGCCACTCAAGCCGGGTGAACCAGCCGGCCGCCGGGGCGGGCTGGCCGTTGTGCTCGCTGTTGAGGGTCTGGTGCTCATAGTCCACCACGTAAGGCGTCTTGCGGGCGGCGGCCTGGGTCAGCAGGCGGGACGCGCTCACGGCATCCAGCCGCCATGCCTTGCCGTTTCCGGGCCGGCCGTCGCGGGCCGCGAACTCGCCGGATGGGAGGAGCTGCAACTCCCTGCCCGCGTCCGATAGCTCCAGGGTGCAAACCGCAAATTGTTTTTTCACATCTCCCTCCATGCCGGAACCGCGTTCAAAACCCGTTCAGAATCTCTCAGATTCAACGCTCGCCATGTCGCCCATACCTGGGCATGGTTTTTTGTCGAAAATCAAACCTTGGGCCGTTTACGGCGCTTTTTCCAAAAACGCCTCCGAAAGGTGCTCTCCGATCAGTCGCAGCACCTCGTCCCCATCGGTGGCGGACAGCCCCAGGAAGGGCCGGGCCGGGATGTTGCGCTCGTCGCGCCCGAACTGGTGGCTGGCTCCGTAAACCCGGTCGGTGCCGAAAAGCACCGACTCGGCGGTGGCCTGGTAGCGCAACGTGCCGGCCAGCACGTCGTCGAGCACCAGGATCTTGCCCTTGTTGCGCTTCTTGCGCGCCTTGTACATCTCCGAGAGCGGCGCCCACGGGTCGCCCTCCGGGCTCTCCTGGGCCTTGAACCGCTCGTCATGGGCCAGGAGCAGGTGCTCGCCGATATCGCGGAAGACCGGGAGCAGATTGCCGGCGGCCTGTTGCAGCCGCTCCAGGGCGGCGCCAATCTCATCCAGGCCCTGTACTTCGATGTTGATATTCGCGCCGGCCATGGTATCCTTTGTTTGTGGGGTGGCGGGTGGCTTGCGGGCCAAAACCCTCCCCTCCTGCGCACGGCGCCGCGACGCCGTGACGTCCCTTACTCTCTCCCGTACACCAGCATCCCCACGCGCTGTTTTTGCAGGTATCCCGGACGAACGGCCATCACCGTCCAGGCCTCCATCTGCCCCCTGCGCGCCTGGGCCACCAAGAGTTTGCCCGCCAGCTTCCCCGTCTCGACAGCCTTGATAACTCGCGTCCTCAGCACCACCTGCCCTGTCCCCTTGTGCTGCTCGAACGCTGTCCAGACCTCGAACGGGTCTAAAAAAAGCTCCCAGAGAAACGGCAGGTATTGCGATCTTGCCGGGTCGATGTGCAGGGCCAGGGCTTCGGCGTTGACATTGATCGCGCCCCCGCCAGGCAGGCGGAACACCTGCTCGGCGCCGCCGATCTCCGCCGCGATGAGGCGCCTGAGCTCCTGCCTGTCCGTGACCTTGCGCCCGATGCTTGCCCTGGCTTTATCCAGGGGGATCATCGTCGGCCGGCCATGGCTCGACCAGTCGCCGTCCGTGAGCCTGCTCCAGGCTCCCGCCTTGGCTGCCTGCCATGTTTCCATCGCTTCCGCCGACAACCGCCGCCCCCAGGCCGCGGTGCCCGGGTTGTAGGCGAACCCGGGGTCAATGCCTTTCGGCACCCGTACCGTGCGCGGGCTCGGGCCGCGCACGCCGACAGCCTTCTCCTCCCACTCGATCTTGGGCGCCTGGCTCACGGCGAGGCCCATCCGTTCGGCGTCCGCCGCGCTGATCATCCGCTTGCGGCACTTGCAGCCCCACCCGTTCTGTGGGGTATGCGTGTCCCACCATGGGTCGTCCAGGGGCAGGACCAGACCATCCCAGGCAAGATGTTCCGGGCGGGGGTCCTGGCTGCCGCCGTGCCGGTAGAGGCCGTAGGGCCGCCGTTTGCGCAGCTCCGGGTCCGCCATCTGCGCTTCACGGCCAGCCGAGTAGCTTTGCCGCAGGTTGGTTTCGTAAATGACGCGGGTGCGCCAGTTGCGGCCGCCCTTGTAGCTCCAGCCCCGGCGCTCGACAATGGCGTCGAAGTCCCGGCGGAACTCCTGGAGCGTCGCGCCATCGGCGATGGCCTTATCCACCGCGGCCCGCAGATCGGCGAGCAAATCGTCCTTCATCGCCCCGGCCACGACAAAGGCCCGGCTGTGCATGCCTTCCCAGAGGTCGGTCCAGGCCCTGGTCGGCAAGTTGACCTTGTCCCGGAAAAACTCGATCTGCTCCGCAAAGGGCAGGCTGCCGTAGCGCGCTTCCCCGGCCATGGCCTACAGGCCCTCCAGGATTTCGTAACGTCCGGCCAGGGCGGCGGCGGTCAAGGCCTGGGCCATCACCTCGGCCAGGGCGGCGGAATCCATCTCCGGCCAGGCTTCGATGAGCGAATCGCGCAGCCCTTCGAGGCTTTCGGCCTGCTCGACCAGGCGGCGGATCGCGTCCACCATCCCGGCGAGGGGCTGGGCGGCAAGGCCCTCCAGTTGCGCGAGCTGGGCGTCCTGCTCGTCCCCCTGCCCTGACGCCTGGGCGGTCATGGCGATCTGTCCGGGCGCGGCCTTCAGCGCCGCGGCCGTCTGCGGCATCCCCATCGTCAACACCTCCTCCCCTTCCTGCGCCTCCGGAATCTTGAGCTTCTCCCGCACCCAGCGGGCGGGCACCTTCAGCCCGGCCCGCACCAGTTCGGGCAGGCTCTCGGCGTAGAGCTTGATATCATCCGGCTCCTCGGCGTCGAAGACCAGGGCCGGCAGCCGCGTGAGGCTGGTGTTGAGGCGCGCCAGCGGCTCCACCAGCTGCCGGGTCAGGGTCTGCGCGATCTGTCTGAGATCGGCGCGACGGATCTCCAGGCGCTGCCGGTCATGGATCTCACCCAGGGCATAGGCCCCGCCGTCGTCGGCCTGGCTGCCCAGGGTGCCGCCGAGAATGGCCTTGCTCATCGACTTTTCCGCCCACCCCATCATGGCGACGAAGGGATCGGAAGCGCCCTTGGCCGCCTCCTGGAACTCGATGCGCATGCCCTCGGGGATGATCCCGGCGGCGGCGTGGCCGATGCCGGCCACCGCCCGCATCAGGGTCGCCTTCTCCTCGGCGCTGCTGCCCGGCGGATAATGGCCCAGGCGCAGGGGCAGGCCGTATATTTCCAAAAACTCGGCCAGGTCACGGGCCGCGAAGTTGCGGAAAAGGAAGGGCCAGGCCAGCACCCGCACCAGGCCACCCCTGGCCACGTAACCGCTTTTGGCGCGGTGGCGGTGCAGGATCCAGCCCCAGGGCCGCAGGGGCTCACCCTGGCCATCCAGACTGCGCAGCAGCAGGGTGTCGCGCTCGCCATCGGCGGTGGTGAACCAGTCCGCCGGACGGTAGTGCAGCCCGGCCGGCAGCCACTGGCCGCCGGCAAAGTCCCAGTCTATTTCGATGGCCGCGTAGCCGGGCAGGATGGCGGCGGCCATGTCGAGGAGCAGGTCGTCGAAGGGCAGAGCCCGCAGCATGGCCTCAAGCCTGGCGGTCTCGTCAAGCTCCTTGGCCGTGGCCTCCACCGGCGGGCGCAGGTCCCAGTCCACCGCCAGCACGGCCAGCTTGCGCTTTTGCAGCTCCGCGAAGAGGTGGGCGTCCTTCTCTTCCATGTCCTCGGCCAGCCGGGCCTGGGCGATCAGATCGCCCCGCTCCGCCTCCTCGAAGATGGTGGCCAACGCGGCGGGGGTGAGACCCCGGCTTGGATGCTCGGCGAACTCGCGGTGCAGGTGGCCCAGGCGGGCGGTTTGCGGCTCGCCTTTCAGCTCGCCGGTCTTCACCGGGCGGCCGGCGTGGTCGAACAGGGTCACCATGCGCCCCTCCCTTGGTCGGTCTCGCGGCTGTTGTTACCCCTGGCCCTGCCCCAGGGGCTGCTCTTGCCCGGGGCCAGCTCGTATTCCATGGGCGCGTGCCCGCCGCCGGCGGCCCCTGCCGCCAGGGCCAGCGCCCAGAAGCGGTCCGCGTGGCTGCCCGCTTCCCGCTCCGCCGTGAGGCGGGGGGCGCCGGTGGCTCCCACCGTGCGTTTGACGCTGTGCAGGTCGTCGCGCAGCTCCCGACGGGGCGGGATGAGCAGGGCGCGGTCTTCCATTTTTTCCTTGAGGGCCGTGGCCAGGTCGAGCTTTCTGGCCTGGGTGAAGAGCACCCCTTCCATGCGATAATTGCCGTGCCGGCGGCGGGCCTCTTCC
Organism: Desulfobulbaceae bacterium UBA2262; assembly: GCA_002347185.1. GTDB lineage: Bacteria > Desulfobacterota > Desulfobulbia > Desulfobulbales > Desulfurivibrionaceae > UBA2262. The sequence continues at coordinate 37,667 of DDXK01000102.1, forward strand.
ACCGGCATCTCGCCCAGGCCGGTCTGGTCCAGGGCGCAGCGGATCACCCGGTACTCCTTCATCACCCGGTCGATCTCGGCGAGCTGGGCCGCGAAGGTCGAGCGGGAAAGCTCGACCAGCTCGCGCAGCCAGAGCGCGCCGGCCACCTCCTCAAGCACCGCGATCACGGTGAGGTCGCCCCTGGCCGCGAAATCGACCCCCGCGAAACAGGGGCCGCCGGCGTAGCGCTCCGGCTCCCCGGCCCGCTCGTCCTCGCAGGCGGCGATCAGGTCGTAGCTGAGCCAGGAGGACGCTTCATCGACAAAGGCGCACTCGAACTCCTGGGCCCAGGCCTCGGCGTCATTCATCGCCGCCCGCAGCTCCTCGATATTGCGGGGCAGGCCGTCGGCCACCGCGTCGTAGATGGTCACGATATGGCGGCTGAAGGTCTTGCTCAGGTCGGGGCTGGTCATGATCTCGTGGAACTTGTCGCCCTTGCCGGCCGGGGTGGAGATCACCCGCAGCTTGAGGTCCTGGCGGCTCACCACCGGCAGCAGCGCGGTCCAGATGGCCCGGTTGTCTTTGTGGTGGGCGAACTCGTCCAGAATCAGGTTTTCGGTCATGCCGCGGGCCGTGGATGGGTTGGCCGCCACGCAGCGGATGCGGGAGCCGTGCGGCAGCCGCACCTCGTAGGCCAGCACGTCGGCGGCCAGAGGGATGGCGGCGGCCTCGAAGACCGCCCGCATGGCGTTCAGATGCAGCTTGACCCCGTTTTCCATGGCGTCCTGGGCCCGGGCCTGACTCACGGACAGGATGGTCCAGCGCCGGGCCTTGCCCTCCGCCTCGGCGGCCAGGCAATCGAGCACCGCCTCCAGGGTGGTGGTGAAGGTCTTGCCGGTCTGCCGGCTCATCATCGCCGCCTTGAAGCGGCTCCGGTCCGCCAGCCAGCGGCGCTGGTAGGGGTAGAGGATGGGCTCAGACACCATAGCCCTCCCGCACGATCTCCTTCAGGCGCTCCGGAGTGAGCCGGGCCGCTTCGTCGTCGGCGCCGACCTCGCCCTGGGCGACCTGGGCCGAGAGCTTCTCAAGCATTTCCAGGGCCTGCCGCATCTCCTTGATGCCGGCCAGAGACACCGCGCCGGGTTGGGCGAGCATGGCGTTGACCCTGCGCTCCACCGCCTCCCGCAGGGCGGCCACCGCGTCGGCGGCGGTCCTGATCGGCCGCTCGATGCTGCCCAGGGCGGGGGCGGGCGCGGTAGCCCTGGCCTCGCGGGCCTCCTCCTCGATGATCTTGCCGGAGCTGACCAGGCTGGAGAAGGCGTAAGCGGTCTGCGGGTCCATGGACTCGATGACCGCGTTGATCGCCTTGGCCTTGGCCAGCATCACCCCGCGCCGAATCGAGGTCTGGGCCTGGCGGTACTCCTTGCGGCGGCCCGACCAGTCCGAGTCCGCGCCCCAGCGTTTGAGCTGGGAAAGGGAGACGCCGGTGCGCTCCGCCGCCTGCTCGTAGGTGAGCCCATCTATGATGTAGAGCTCTTCCGCCTGCTCGCGGATCTCCCAGGAGTACGATTCCGGCATCAGCCCAGGGCCTTCTTGAGCGCCTTGATTTCGGCAAGCAGGCCGAGATACTCTGCGTGCTTGCCGGCCAGCCCCACGGCCTGCCCGGCGGCCAGCTCGGCCCGCAGGTCGGCGATGGGCTCGAAGGGGTCCAGGAGGTCGCGGATCGACAGCATGTCGCCCTCTATGCTCATTTCGAGCCGGCGAGCCGCCGCCAACGCCTCGGCCAGCCGGCCCCGGTGCTTCAGTCGTTCGCTGTCAAGCCCCATTTTTTCGCCCCTCCGTCCCGCACTATCGGGCAGTGCATGTTGTTTTCTATCTTCTCGGCCAGCCTGGTCTGGGTCTGGGTGTTGAGGTGGATGATGTTGGCCAGGTCTCCGGCCAGCCGCTCATACCCCTTGACCAGGAGGACGTTGTCCTCGTACATCCTCACCACCGCCTCGAAACGCTTTTCGGCCACGACCATGGAGGCGTCGAAGCGCTTGCCGGCGGCCAGGGCCGAGGCCGCGCTCTGCTCCTTGAGGGCGGCCATCTCGGCGGTGTGCCGCTGCTCGGCAGCTATCAGCGCCTCTTTGTGGTTGCGCTGCTCCTGGTCGAGGCGTCGCTGGTCCACATACCAGAAGATCAGCACCAGGCCGGGCAGCCCCAACATGGAGACGATGGGCGTTATCGTCGAGAGCGACAGGCCTTCCAGCATCACGCCCCCGCCGCCCGTTCGGCCCCGGCCTGGCAATCGACGCAGAGCACGCAGCCCGGCACCGCCTCCCGACGGCGGGGCGGGATCTCGTCGCCGCATTCGGTGCAGATGCCGGTGGCCGGCCCCCGATTCGCCGCCATGGCGTGACGGTGGGCGGCGATGGCCGCCGCGTTGCTCCTGGCCTGCCAATCCTGGGCCAGGTCTCCTTCGTCCATCGGTTCCCGCTGTGTCACTGTTTGCCGCAATCCTTCAAGCGCTCGGCCTGCCGGCGCTCCAGCCGGTAGCGCTCCTGGAGCCAGGCCGGCGTCACTTCGTAGTTGCCATTGTCAAGCGGGCGGATCATCCGGTCCGCCGGGATCACCATCACCTGTCGGCTCGCGCAGCCGCTCGAAAGCAACGCTGAGAGCATCAGCGTCGCCAGCGGCAAGAGCCTGGTCAAAAGCCTGGTTGTCCGCTTCATGGTCGTCCGTCTCCCGCATGGCCGCCAGGTATTCCCGGAGCAGCATGGCGGCGATGGCCAGCAGGGCGGCAAGGGCTTCCCACATCTCAGCTCCAGACGATCTCTTCCTTGGTGACCAGGCGCAGGGCCACGTTGACCGCCGCCAGGATCGAGGCCTGGGCCTCGGCGGAGACCGCGAAGCCGAAGTGCATCTGGCCGACCAGGGCCGCGATGGCCAGCAGGTTCACGTAGAAGGTTTTGGAGTGCCAGAATTTCTTGCCGTTGGTCATGGGTCATCCCTCCCGCATCATGGCCGCCAGGGCGCGGGCGCGCTGCCCCACCTGTTCGGCCCATTTTGAATTGAGCATCTCGTCGGCGGCCCGCTGGCAATCGCCGGCGGCGATGGCGGCGAGCAGCCTCTTGAACGAAAGAAACCTGGGCAGCCCCAGGTTGAAGCACATGTCGATGAGCGCCCGCCTGCGGGGCGCGGAAAGGGCGAGGAAGCCGGGCACCGCCCTGGTCAGGGCCAGCCTGGTCAAGAGGATGTCGTTGCGCAGCAGCACCATGGCCTCGGCCTTGCTGATGCCGTTGTCGTCGAGATTGCGGCCGACGCCGATGGTGAGCTTGCCGGCGGTGCAGCGGTACGGCTTGAGCCTGAGCCCCTCATGTCGGATGAGCTGGTCCTCCAGGGCCGGGTCGTCAAGGGCGGGGTCGGTCATGCGCGGCTCACCTCCGGTCTTGGGGGTACGGGCCGCCGAGAGAAACGCCCGGCGGCCCGCTGGGGGAGAAAGAGGGCTCTTGTGGGGTTGAATCTACAGGGGTTTTGCGTGGCTGGGGGAGCTGTGGCGGTTCAGTGCGTTGACTGCGGTGGGCTGATGCTGGGAGGGAGAAGCGCCGCCGGCCACCTTGCCGGTGTCGGCAGGATGGTCGGCGGCGCGGGGCGAGGCTACAGGCCGGAAACGGCCTGGTTGATGGTGTTTTCCACGGCGGTGAGGATCAGGCAGAGGCCGTTGGCGGCGTCGTTGCTCAGGCCGGACTGGCGGCCGTCGGCGGCCAGCTCGCCGGCCATGTCGGCCAGGAAGCGCACCACCGAGGCGGCGTTGCCCAGCAGGTCGGCCGGGTTGTCGTTGGGGTGGATGAAGTTCATGGCTAGGCCTCCGCGCCAGGGAGGCGCTGCTGGTAGCAGGCGTGTTCGGGCACGATGCCGCGCACCAGCTGCATGCGCCCGCCTTCGGCCATGCGGCGCTCGCTCTTGCGGGACGGCGAGGCCTGGTAGAGCAGCTTGAAAAAAGAAGCCTTGCCGTAGGGCAGCGCCCCGCGCTCGCGGCACCAGGCGCGATAGTGGCTGTAGACCGTGTCCTTGCGGCAGATGGCAGATGCGGAGAGGCGGCAAGCCGAGGCGACAAAGGCCGCCACCTGGCGCACACCGCTGCTTGTGGCCGGGGCGCGGCCGGGGGCCGGCAGGGCCTGGGCGGCTTCCAGGCGGTCGAGCCGCTGCTCGAAGCGCTCCAGGACCCGGCCCACCGAATCCATGGTCTTGGCCAATCCCTCGGCCATCTGGAGCAGCAGGCGGGATTCGGGGGCGGCGATCTACTCCGCCGCCGGGTGGGTGTAGGTGCCGGTGCGGCGGATGGCGGGGAGGACTTCGTGATTGACCCAGCGCTTGAACGCCTTGGCCTGCGGTTTGCGCGAAGTGTTGACCAGGGAGTATAGGCCAGACTCGTTGACGCCCCATACTTTCTGCACACCGCCAGGGGTGTTCAGTTGAATCGAACCCCTTTCGTCATCGTCCAGCCGACCCATCGCGTCCGAAATGTTACCTATCCCCAGGATGTCGCAGACATCCCTGGCCACCCACCAGGGCTCGCCATGCTCGTCCTTGATGATTCTGGCCGGCACGTCGCCGAAGAACAGATTGTGGTGCTCAACTACCTCGATCTCATGCTGCTTGTTCATGGTACTCCTCCTGTTTTGGAATTTTCCCGCCCATGCGCTTCCAAACGCAAAAAGGGCGGAACCGTGCGGGTTGGAAGACCGGGGAGACAGGCAACCCGGCGAGCCCGAAGGCTCCCCGCACGGCCCGCCCAAAGGGGTTTGCCGTGCCGTGGACGCAAAAAAAACGCCGAACAAAAAGTGGCGGTGCGTCCGCCTGTCCCATTCTGGCTTCCAAACCCGGCCACGGATTTTGCCGTGGCATGGGTAGAGTAGTCCGAATGGCGGACGTTTGTCAAATCTTTTTCGCCCCACTGGCCTGGACAAGGGCCATGGGGAGCGGTTATCATGTCCGGCATGAGCAAGGCATCATTCAAAGTTTTTTATTGCGGGCCCGAGCTGGACAGCGGCCAGATGGACGTCAAGGAGCTGGCCCCGGCGCTGCTGGCCGCGGGGGCGGTGCTCGACGAGGCCAACCGCGTCCTGAACGGCAACCGCTCGTCCGTGAGCGTCAAAGTCAAGAAGTTCGAGGACGGCTCCTTCGGGGTATCCTTCGACGTCTGGCAATCACTCACCGCCCAGGCGGTATCCCTTTTCTCCGGCAACGAGGTGACGGCGGCGCTCAACATCATCGCCGTTCTGGGCTTTGCCGGCGGCGGCGCGGCCGGGCTGGTCAAGCTGATCAAAATGTCCAAGGGCCGAAAGCCGCGCCGGGCAAAAACCCTGGACAACGGCAACATCGAGCTCGACTTCGACGAGGGGCTGATCGAGGTGAGCAAGCAGGTTTGCGACCTTTATCTGGACATGAAGGTCCGGGTTGAGCTGCACAACTTCTCTCTTCCCCTGGCCAGGCGAGGGGTGGACCGAATAGGCATCTATCATGGCCGCGAAATGGTCGAATCCATAACCAAGGACGAGGCGGCGTACTTCCTGCCGCCGGCGGCCGAGGACGACCTTCTTGACGAGCGGGAGATTACCGCCACCTATTTCATCCACTCCTTGAGCTTCAAGGACGACAACAAGTGGCGGTTCACCGACGGCGCGGTGACCTTTTTCGCGACAATCCAAGACCAGCTCTTCCTCGACAGAGTGAACCAAAACCTGGTTTCGTTCGCAAAGGGCGACATCATGCGGGTGCGGATGCGGACCAAGACCTGGAACACCGCCGCCGGCCCCAGGAGCGAGTACGAGATCCTTGAGGTTCTCGAACACCGCAGCGCCGCTGTGCAACTCCGCCTGCCTGTTTAGCCCCACAACCGCCCCTGCCGCTCGTCCGGCTCGGCCGAGCCGAGGATGTTCCAGATCTGCCGCTCGCCGAGCTTGTACTTGCGGCCCAGCTCGATGGCGGTAATGTCGCCCTGGTCGTAGTCGCGGCGGATACAGCGGTCCCGGTGGCGGCGCAGCCACTTGCCCACCCCGTAGATCCTGATGGGGGTGCCGCCGAAAACCTGGGCTATGCGCAGGGCCACGGCCACCCCCACGATCTCGGCCAGCAGGCGCAGGTCGCCGGTCAACTCCTCGATCCCAGGCAGGGCGTCGTCGGGCAGCTCCACGACACCGAACTCGTTCACCTCGTCGCTCATCACTTCCCCTCCCTTGCCCTGCGCAGGCGCGCTTCCAGGTCGGTGATGAGCACATGCAGGCTGGCGTGCTCCGTGAGCCACTCGAAGCGGTCCACCCCGAACTGCCTTTTGCAGCGGGCGTGGAGCTTGGCCATGTCGTAACCCAGGGCCGCCCACATGGCCAGCACCTTGCGCTGCTGGGCGGCGGACGGGCCGGGAGCGACGCGGATGAAGCCATCGTCGCCGGTGGGATTGCGGCGGGGCGCGGCCCTGCGGGTCTTGGGCTGCCAGCCCCTGGCCCGGAACTTGTTGAGCAGGACGGTGACCTGGCGCGGGGCGAGCTCCTTGGCGCTGGACACCCCGAAGTGCAGGTGCAGCATGTCCCGGTAGGCCTCGTCGGAAAGGCCCAGCTCCTTCTTGGCGATGTGGATCTTGGCGAGATCGCTCCTGGTCATTCGTCGTACCCCATCAATTTGGCCAGCGGGCTGACGCTGGTCGGGCGTCCGGCCGGGCGGGCGGCATTGCCGGCCAGGGCCTCTTCGTGTTTGCGCTTTTCGCCCTGGGCGTCCGCCTGATCGGCGAGCTGCCAGGCCACCTGGCGCAGGTAATTGTGGTTGGGCATGGGCAGGCTGAGCCGCTCGCGGCGCTCCACCATCTGGGACATTGCTTCGGCCCAGAGCCTGGGCGGGCATGGCCGGGCCGGCTGACCCTGGGTCTGGACATGACCGGAGCCGGTCAGTTCGGCCAGTTCGGCGAGCAGGCGGGCCGCCTTCTTCCAGGAGAGCGCCCGCTTCTCGGGGCGGAACAGGCCCAGGTACGGCAACACCGCGCCTTGCAGCCCTTGGGGCAATCTGGTCATGGCCAGCATCGTCTCCCGAGCCTCGGCGTCGTTGAGCCACGCCTCGGCCGAGGCGGTGAGGCCGCAGCCTGGGCAAATCATCCGCATACCACGAAACCTCCGGTCTCGGCGGTCCGGACGTACTCGTCCAGCCTGGCGAAGATCCGCTCCAGCTCGTCCAGCTCCTGGCCGATCACCGTGGCGTAGGCCACCTCGTATCCCATGGTGGGCTTCATGTTCCGCAGGCATTGCCTGATATGCTCTATTCTCGCTGTCGGGGTCATTCTCTCGTCCATGCACTTGATTTGTATCTTCACCGGGCACCAGTCGCACCAGCCGCCGGGGCAGCGCATCATCTCCACCGGCTCACCATCAGCGGCCCGAGCATGAGGTTCCAGCGCAGCGGCGACCAGGCCGGACAGCGCTCAAAACCCCAGGCCCGCCAAAATCGCCGGCTCCAGGTGAAGCCGTATTTGCTCCACGGCACGATCATGTCTTGCTCCACTTGCATTTTTCACAGGCAGCCATCCTGCCTCTGTTCCTCCGGCACCACTCAACCGTTGCTCCGGCAAGATAGCCGGTGGCGGGGTAGGCCTGGCAGCCGATCAGTCGCACCCCGGTTTCGCGCGGGCGCGGCTTGACCACCACCGGCCGGGGCCTGGCCGGTCTTGCTTCCTCGTCTCGCTCGATTGGTTCCGCGCTCATGTCACCTGACTTATCATCTGTTAGCCGCCATGAATCACACGCCCTACAGGCTTGAGTCCATAGAGCTGTTTTGCCGTTGCCGCCTTCACTGCCCGGTCATGGCACAGAATCTTGTTGTGCATCAGCTTCACCAGGGCAGAAACCCGTCCATGCGCCGCACTTCCGAGTGCGTTATCGCTATCCTCAGCCAAATTAAGCAAATGTTCGGTTGCCTCTCCCATCAGTTCAAAAGCCTGGTTTATTTGCTGGGTGGCGGTCTCCCATCGCGTAATTGCTCGCTCCATTTTTGTGAGCGCCCATTCCAGCTCTGCCGCCTGGTGCCGCACTTCATCATCCTCGCGGGCTTCTGCCGGGCCAATGCCTTGTTGCATCAAGTCTGCACGGTCCATAAGTACCTCCAGCAGCGGCTAACAAATCAATCAACTCGGACAGGCATTCCGCTGCGCTCCATGCCTGCCGGTTATTTCAGTCGTTATAAGCGGCTGCTCGTCAGACCCAGGCCGCCACGCCTGGATGACCTGGGCACAAGCCCAGGTTTCGCGGGGGGGGGTTAGAGCATCCGGAGTTCCGGCTTGCCGGCCGCCTGGGCCACCGAATTGACGACGACTGCCGCCCTTGCCAGCTCCTGGTGCGAGGCGATCGCCTTTTCGAGCAGCTCGGATGCCTGGCCGCAATCGAAATCCATGGCCGCCACGCCGCTGACGCTGGTGTCGATGGTTTGCCGGATCAGCCGGGAGAGGTCGCCGAGAATACGATTGCGCTCCCTGGCCGCTATTTCAAGCTCCGCCGTGTATCTGCCCAATGCTTCATAGTCCATGCCGGTCTCCTTTATATGCCCGAAAAATCAAGCGGTATCTGCTGGTAGTTGCCGCGCTCGTCCCGCTCATAGAGGCGGAAGTAGGTGCGGCTGCCGGTGACGGTGAGGGCGTCGCCGATGGCCTCCATGGCCCGCAGCCAGGTGGGATCCTTGATGTTGAGCTTGCGCAGGCCCAGGATGCGCTTGGCGTTGATCTTGCCCTTCTTGTCCACCTGGAAGGCCTGGTCGATGAGGGCCTTGATCTCCACCCGGCTGTCGCGGGTCCACTCGCGCAGACACTCGTCGATCAGGGCCTTGGCCGCCTGGAGGTTTTCGTCGAAGTCGAGCTGGTCGCTGATGGCCCGCAGCACCTGGTACTTGCCGTCGAAGCTGGTCAGGGTCACGTTGCCCCTGGCCCCGCCCAGCCTGGCCTGGTACTTCTCGGCGGCCAGCTCCAGGAAGGCCTGCATGTCGTCGGAGAGGGACAGCTTGAAGGCCGCCACCTGCTCGGCGATCCTGCGGGCCTGCTCGATGCTGGCCAGCACGAACTCGTCGCGGGCCAGGTCCTCCTCCTTGATCGCCTCGATGGGCACCAGGTGCCCCACGGCGTTCTTCTTGTACCCCTCGGGGGTCTGCTCTTCCATGCTCTTGCCTCCGTAGATTTCGAGCACCTTGGCCGCTATCGCCTCGGTGCCGCCGTTGTAGTTGCCGGTCAGGGCCGCGCTCACGGCCGCCGGCGAATACCCTATCCTGCGGGCCACAGCCGCCTGGCTGCCCTCGGCCCAGGCCGCCTTACGCAGCAGGCTTTTCCAGCCCATCGGCCACCCCTCCCAAATGCCTCTTGATCTTGGCGGCCGCCACCTCGATGGTGACCAGGGTCTGCCGGAGCTCGTTGACTCGGATCGGCTCACCATTCTCCATCCTGGTGATCAGCTCCACCAGGCCGTCGAGCCGGTGCGCCGCCTGGCGCTCCTCGACGCCCAGCATCTGCCGGGCCTGGCGCTGGATGTTGCACAGCGCCCTGGCCGCATCCTCGCGGCCCTGGATCAGGCCGCCGAAACCGGCCTGGGCGGCGAGCACGTCGTCGATGATCTGCCGGGCGATCTCGCCCACGCTGCGTTCCGGCCTGTATAAAACCTTGCATGCACCCATATCAATCCTCCATTGTTATCCGTTGTCAGCCGTTACTGGCCGTTGTTATCCGTTGCCTGCCGCAGCTCAGCCTCTATCTCGACCGCCGCCCGGTAGTCGCGGATCTCTTCCGCGCAGATCCCGAACATGGCGACCAGCTCGTCCAGCTCCTGGCCGGCGATGGCCGGGGCATCGAGCTTTGCGGCCAGGTGGTCGCAGGCGGCGGTGAGGATACCGTACATTCGCAGGCGGCGACGATCGGCGACCGACCCCTCGGCGGGCTCCGGCAGCGGCCCCTGCTCCTCGCCCGTGGCCAGGAAGACAACCCCGGCCTCGATCTTTTCCAGGTGGCTCCGGAGCCATTTGCCCCACGGCGGGGTCAGGGTGCCGTTGAGGGCGTGCCGCACGGCCTGCATGTCCTCCTGCACACCCTTCGCCACCCGTTCATACTTCTCGCGGCAGGAGGGCGCCAGGCTGATCGGGGTTATCATCTTTTTGTCGCCCATGTTCAGTCCTCCATTTCTTTCAATATGGTTCGCACCCTGCCCATGGCCTCGCTGATGTCGTCCAGGGCGGTGGTGATCTGCTGCTTCTTCTTTCTGCGCAGCAGCTTGAGCGCCTCGGCCTTCTCGGTGTCTTCCGGCATTTCCACGCTGTCTTTGAGCAGTTGCCAGAGGCGGGGCTTGTTGCCGCCGCCCTGGTAGTGCTTGCGCACCACCCCGCGCCGCTCCAGCATGTACAGCCACTCGGCCGCATACTCCCGCGAGGCTCCGGCCATCTCCATGAGGTCCTCCAGCGTGACGCTGCGGCGCATCCGCAAGATCCGCCACATCACGGCCCGGATCTCCGCCGGCCTCTTGCGGTCGGCTGGGGAGTAAACCCCCTGCCGCACCCGGGCGACCCGGCCGGAGAGCTTGAGGTCCGAGAGGGTGTTGAGCATCCGCTTGTGTTCGAGGGTGGTCTGGAGCATCAGCGCGTCGGAGAGGTCGGTTACCGTCACCTCGCCGGATCCGTCCTGGGCCAAAACGACAAGGGTGTCGAGCACCTTCTGTGCAAATGAGGCATTCGCCATGGCTCACCCCCTCAGGCTCTGTTTGATCGCCAGCTTGGTCAGCTCCAGGTTCGGAGCCGCCGCCCGCTTGGCGTTCATGATGTTGGCCAGGTTTTGCAGGTCGCGCTTGATCACCCGGAAGCAGCCCGCTGAGTTCCGCAGGAGCAGTTCGGCCACGTCTTCCGGCAGGCCGAGGCCGGCCGCTTCCCTGGCGAAGACCACCGTGTCCGCCACGTCCAGCGCCTCGAACTGCAACAGCTGGAAGGTGCGGTTCCACATGCGGCGCACCTGTTTCAGGTGGTGCTCAAGCTCCTCCTCGCCGATCAGGACGAAGGGGGCGGTGGAGATGTCTGACAGGTCGCGGACCAGCTCCAGGTGCATCCTGGGCAGCTTTTCGATCTCCTCGATGAACACCGGCCGGCCGCCCTGCTGGTTGAGCGCCTCGATCACCGCCGCGAAGGCCGGGTCCTTCCGGTGCGGGATCCTCTTGACTCCCAGCTCGTAGCAGAGCTTCTGCAAAAAGCCCAGTTCGCTGTGGCGCCAGATCGAAAGGCAGCGCACGAAGGTGCATTCGTTGTTACCTGCATACCATTGCGCCGTCCTGGTCTTGCCGCGCCCGGCCGGCCCGACCACCGCCGCCAGTCTGCCCTCCCCGGCGGAGAGGGCCAAGGCGTCGGCCATGGCCAGAAAGTTGCGGACATTGCGAACCTTGTTGACAAATTTCGGCGAAACACTTACTTCTTTCACTCATACCTCCTTGCAAAATGGTTAAGGGGTTACTCTTCGGCGGCTGCGTCACCAGCCGCCTTTTCTTTTTGCCCGTAGACGATGGCCAGCGCCGCGCGGCGGCTGGTCCAATAATCATCGCGCTTGTATTCGTCGCTCTGCTCGTACAGCCGCAGGAATGTCCGGTGCTCTGCGGAAAGCTCCTCGCCCTTCATCTCCATCTCCATCAACCGCCCGTAGCGGTCGGACTCGCTCAGGTAGGCCAGCTCCTCATTGAGCGCCGCCTGCTCGGCCTCGGCAAACATCCGCCCGGCCTCTTCCGCTTCTTCTATCCTCGCCGCGATCTCTTCCCGGCTGAGCTGCTTGTGCTCTATGGATTTCGGCTCAGCCTTCGGCGTCATGCCAAGCATGCCGATCTGCTCCATCTGGAGCTGATGGGCCGGCATGACCTCCTGTTCCAGCAACGCCTTGGCGCTGCCGGCCGCGGCCCGCTCCTGGCCGCGCTTCTGCTCGATGTGCCGGCGCAGGGCCGCTTTGTCGTCCTCGTCGCCCAGATGGGCCGCCGCCGGGTGAACCTTCTCCATGGGCGTCGCCTCGCAGAGGTATTCCCCGTCCTGGTCGTACACATATATGGATGCCTGGTCGAGCAGGTCGAAGCGAATGGTCACCTTGTGGCGGCGGTTGGCGAGGGCCGGGTGGTAGTAGTGGCGGCCCTGGAAGGTGATGCCGTTGCGGTGGATGTGCTTGATCTCCACGCTCATCATCAGGAAGGCCAGCTCCGCCTTGTCCACCCCAGGTCCCCGCCCAGCCTCGAATACTTCCTGGGGGCAGGCTCCGGCCAGGTGGCCGCGCTGGGGACGGCTGGCGTAAACGTCGAACCAGGCCGCAATGGCCATGTGCGCCTGCTCCATGGTGACACAGAAGCCCTCGCCGTGCGCCTTCTCATGGATGCGGCGGTGGACCGTCTCGCCGCGCATCATCCTGGGCGGCTTGCGCTCGATGGACGTGCCGGTGTAGGTCGGGCACCAGCGCTCCAGCTCGGCGAAGGTGCCGAAGAAGCGCTCCACGGTCTTGCTCTGCCCGTGGTAGGGCCAGGCGAAGATGGTCTGGCAGCCGATCCGCTCGTAAAGGCCCGAGTAACCGGCCTCGTCGAACCCGGCCGACCCGGCGAAAAACCTGCTCTTGAAGGCCTTGCCGTTGTCCAGATAGACCACCCTCGGGTATTTGCCCAGGCGCAGGATGGCGCGGCGCAGGGCGCTGGAGATGGCCTGCGTGTTTTCGGTGGGCATCAGCTCCCAGCCCAGGGGCATGTTGCTGGCCATATCATAAAAGAGAATCATGGCCATGCGTTTTGGCTTGCCTGTCCAGGGATTCAGGATTTCAAAATTGAGGTTGTGGCCGTCCGCCACGATCACGTCGCCCACATTGAGCAGGCTCATGTCGCGCTCGATGTACATGGCGCACTTGTCGTTCCAGGCCTTGGCCCCTTCGCGGGTAAAAACCCAGAGGTCGTAGTGGGTCGAGACCCAGCCGCGCAGCCAGCGGCGATAGGTGGCGGCGCTGTGGCCGTTGGCGATCCCCTTCACCCGCATGGCCGCGTGTGCCATACGGATTGCCTCGGAGACGCGGGGGCGGTTTGGCCGCAACACGCAGCGCAGCAGGATGTCGGTCTGCTCAGGAGTGAGGCCACAAGAGCCACGGCGGGCGCGGCCGCGCAGGTCCGCCAGGGCGAATATGTCGCCGCCGTGCGTGGCCAGCTTCCGCCGCCACTCCTCGATGGTCTTCCAGGAGGCCACCGGCCCGAGCTGCTTATAGAGATGCGGCCATGGTACACCTGAGTTGTAGGCGACCACGAACTCGTCGCGGGCCTGGCCCCGCCTCCCCCATGGGGATGAGGCCAAGTGTCTCGTGTAGAGGCGCAGCAGGTCGGCCCTGGCTATGGCCCCCTGGATGCGGGTTTCGTCCAGGGCGGGCAGCGGGGCCGGGGGAGCGGCAGGGTCTTTCTCGGCGGCCAGGGCCACGGGCAAGGGTTGGGCGGCGAGCTGACCGCGGACCTTGCGCAGCTCGATCTTGGAGAGCGGCAGGGAGGCAAGCTCGTAGACGTTGCCGCCGCCCTTGACGCGATCGACCGGCTCCGACCAGGATGACGCCGAGGCCCTTTTGCGGACGGCACGCTCTGATATCCCAAGGGCGGCTGCTATCTCTGCGGTGGTGACCTTCATTTCTCCATCTCCCGCAAAAAGAGTTCACGCTTGCGCTTCTCGCGGCCGATCTGCCGAGCTTCTTCGTCCAGTTTTTGTATCTCGGCCCGCAGCGCGTCCGGCCCCGGCAACGCGAACAGCCCGGCGACCTCGGCCAGCACCCGGAGCGGGCCGTTATCCTCGGTAACCATGCAGAAAGTCGGAAGGAATTCAGCCGGCATCCGGTGCCCGTCCTTTGATTCCGCTGTCCAGGCGTCCACCATGAACTTGCTGACCTCTTGCCCCAGCAAGTGGCTCATCTTTCCGGCTATCTCCCAGCGGGACAAAGGACACTGCTTGATCGCCGAGCACAAAGCCGTCCGCAGCCGCTCGCGCACGTTCCCGGAGCCTTCGCATGGCTGATCCCTCCTGGCCGACTCTGCCGCCTGTGTCAACAGTGCGAACAGGCTCAATTGCTCCTGCCTTTTCATGTCTACTTTTTTGCGGTTTTTAGCCATTGACCGCTTTCCGCCGCGCTGATACTGTGTGATTATTCAGAAACCTGGCCTTGAGTTTGCTCTCGTAATCGCCGCGCTTCCGGTTGATCTCGCATTCGATCAATGGCCGCAGGTGCCGGGCCGCGCGCGGGCCGAAGCATTGCTCAACCGCCAGGCCGAGATAAGCGGCGACCGCCGCCTGAATGTGCGCGGTCGCGCGGGTGCCCTTCACGGTCTTCTGAACCGCGTGCCAGTTGAGGCTCAATGTCTCGCCCAGCGCGCGCATGCTGATGCCGCGCGCCTTAAAGAGTCGTTGGAGGTCGTTCATGGTGTTGGGTTCTCCTGCCGGCAGACCTGAAAATGTAAAAACCGAACTGGGTGCGATCGCCGTGTGTATCGCATCAATGGTGGCTTTTTTGTCCGTCTCCGCCTGGACTCGGACATTGTTCGCCGTCTCCTATGAGTGGTGGGGCCTTCTTCTCGGCGGCGTGGTGTGGTTGACCATCGTTGCCCAGCGCATGATGAAGCTGCATATTGAGCGCATGGAGCTGGCGAATCATCTCCTGATAGCCGAGAATCAAGGCAAGACTGTGGACAGATACCGCACGCAGGTGGAGCTCCAGATCAAGACGCTGGAGATCCTGAATGCCAACATGCTTGCGCTGAACTCTGTGCAACAGCCAAATACAGAAGAAGGCCACGGCGAAAATCAAACGCCCAATCCAGGCGTCGGGTAGACCTGTTGATTGCATATCCATGGCGGCTCCTTTTTTTGGGCGGGATCGTCTAGCCGTGTTTTAATTGCAGACATAGCATAAAACCGAATTCTGGTTTTTGCAATCTAAAATTCGGTTCCGAATTGGAAAAAGCAAAACGGAACCGAATTTCTATACCAGCACCATATTTGCACTGTTATATCGGATGGTTAAACAACTCGGAACCGCGCTGATAAAAATGCAACATTGGTGCCGAATTGAAAAAAACGAAAACGGAACCGGAATATGGATATAGCCGATCGCATAAAGCAAGTTCGCGGCGAGATGCGCCAGGTCGATTTTGCGACAAAAATCGATGCCCCAAAAAATACGGTCGGACGGTGGGAGCGGGGCGAGCAGGTGCCAGGTCATGACGATCTCTGCAATATCCTTGACGCTTTCGCCGATATAGAGCCATTGTGGCTCTTATTGGGCGAAGGCCCGATGCGGCGCAAAGAGACCGTTCCCGCGCCCATGCCCTCCGCAGCGCCAAGTGTCCCGATAGCCGCAGCCACGGAAATACCGCTCCAGGCCGCGGCCCACGCCCATTTCGACGCCCTGGGCGCGGTGGAGGGCATGGGCCTGCTCACCAAGATATACACCTCCGGCGATCAGGTATTCATCCGCGCCATCAACGCCAATCTGCTGGCCTTCTCGGACGCCATCGAAAACCGTGCCAGGGCCGAAAACACCTTCAACGCCATAAAGGAGATGCGAGAGCAAATGGACGAAATGAAAGGAGAAATCAATGAGTTACGACAAGAGAACCTGGCCCTGCAGCGACGACTGCAAGACAAGGGCGATCAGGACAAAAAGCAGGCGGTGGGATAAGGGAAAGGTGGGCGGGTAATATCGCGGCAAACCGCTCATTATCAAGCTCGCCAGTTACCAGTGGCATCGCAGCCGCGACGGAAAAATAATCTACCCATTCATGGCCGTTTATTGATCACAAATTTTCTGATTTCATTTGCAAAAAAAGGCGTTTTTGAGGCCAAAACCGAAAAAGTTTCTGGTATTTAATTTTTCACGAAATTTTTTTATTCACCAGCACGCCGCCCCCAAGCAAACCCGCGCCAGTCCTCAAAAAGTCCCACAAAAAACTCATAAAAGTTTCATCAAATCCAGCAAAATAAAGTTTCTGGTTTCATCTGTCCCCCTATAGTAAAGCTGGCCGAATTGAATCCAGCCGCCGAATATGCCTTTCTGTAGTCGATAAATTTATAATTCAGACATCGGATCAGCAATGATCCGCCGAGGAGATCAACTCCAGGATCGAAACTGACTGGGGCCCAAAACGGCTTTTTTAGCGCGTTCCCTCCCCTTCCGGCCGTTCGGGGAGGGGGATGAAGGGGAGGAGCAGCATCCCAGGCAGCGAGAGCAGAAAGCTCAGGCCGAAAAAATGGCCGTAGCCGAGCCAGGAGGCAAGGTAGCCGCTTGCGGTGCCGGCGAAGAGGCTGCTGGCGCTCATCAGCCCGGTGCCGATGGCATAGTGGGCGGCCTTGAAATTCGGAGCGCAGAGTCGCATCAGATAGGTCATGAGCACGGCGGTGCCCAGGCCGCCGGCGAACTGGTCAAAGGCGTTCGCCATGGCGACCAGGGCGAGATTGCCGGCGCCGAGGCCGGCCGGAGCGGGGTTGCCTGTGTTGACGGCGAGGAAGTCGCCCAGGAAGAAGGCGAGCAGCATGTAGAGCAGGTTGGTGCCGTTCTGGGCGAGCAGGAAAGGCAAGATCATTTTCTTGAGGGAGTATCTGGCGATGAGCCAGCCGCCGAGCATGGCGCCGGCGATGGAGCAGGGCAGGCCGATGCCGCCGGAAATCCAGCCATAATGGGCCTTGAGCCCCAGATCGACCAGGAAGGGTGCGGTCATGGCGGAAAGGAGGTACTCCCCGGTTCTGACCAGCATGATAAAGGCGATGACCGGCCCGATTTGCTCGCGGTCGAGGAAGGTCAGAAATGCCCTGCCGAAGAAGGCCTGTTGCTTGTTTTGCAACCAGGCCTTTATTTTTTTACGCAGCAGGGCGAAGCCGAGGAGCAGGAGCAGCAGGCCGCCACCAGCCCAGGCAGTGGGGTTGCCTTTTGCCAGAAGGGGGAGGAGGGAGGATTGCTCCCTGGCCCCCACGGGCCGGGGGAGGGTCGGCGCCAGGGCGGCGAAGGCAAGGACCAGGCCTGCGGCGGCAAGAGAGATGATGAGGAGTGCCCGCCGGGAAAGCTGGCCGTCCGCCCCCTTTGCCGCTTCGCAGCGGGGAAGCCAGAGGAGATGAAAGAGAAAGAGGGTGGCCAGCAGCAGGGCCGAGCCGAAAAATGCGCTTGGCCAGCCCCGGGTGGCGCCGACAGTGACCACGATGCCGGCCCCGGCCATCATGGCGATACGGTAGGCCATGGCCCGGTAGCCGACAAACCTTGCCTGCCCGGAGCTGTCCAGGGCCTCCATATAGTAGCCGTCGATGGCCACGTCGTGGGTGGCGGCGATGAAGCTGGCCCCGAAGAAGAGCAAGGCGATGAGGGTGGGGCCGTTGCCCAGGCCGGCAAGGGGGGCGGCCAGGGCAAAGAGCAGAACAAGGATGCCCTGCATGACGAGCAGCCACTCTCTTTTGCTGGCAACAGCATCCACGGCCGGGGCCCAGAGGAATTTCAGGAACCAGGGCAGACCGAAGAGGGAGGTGAGGCCAATGGCCTCAAGGCTCATGCCGCGGTCGCGAAAAAAAACCGCGGAAACCGTCCGGATCAGCGAATAGGGAAAGCCCTCGCTGAAATAGGTGGTGAAAGACCAGAGAAAGGGCGGGCACTCCCCGCGCCCAGGCGGCTTTGCCTCGGCGGCCACCGGCTCTTTCCGCGTTGTCTTGAAAATATTTTTTTGTATCAAAGCGGAAAAACCGTATATAATTTTTTCTGATTGCTGCCTCCACCGGGCAGAGAATCCGGCAGTCCACGCGGAAAGAGAGAACCACAAAACGACACGGGGTAGGCAATGGCGAGAAATATCATGATTCTGGACAGATCGGCCAGCATGCGCAAGATAATCAAAACCATGATTCAGGCCACTGTCAACGATGCGGCCATCTCCGAGGCCCAGGATGCCGAGGACGCCATGCAGCTCGTGGAGGAGGGCCAGTTCCACCTGGTTCTTTTCACCAAGGAGTCGAGCAACACCGGCTGGCTTGAGTTCGCCCAGAAACGACTCGCCCTGCCCGATCCCCAGAAAACGAATTTTGTCCTGCTTTCTTCAAGCAGCAGGCAGGACTATTTCAAAAAGATCAAGGCCTACGGGATCCAGGAGCATCTGCAGATCCCCTGTTCCCCCAATATGCTGGGCGAGTTGATCACCAGGATCTGCAACCCCTTCATCCTGCGGGGCGCCAGGCGCTACAGCTCCCCGAACTCCGTGGCCGTCATCGAGCAGGGGGCCGGCGCCAGCGAGGCGGAGGTGATCAACATCAGCGGCGGCGGTTTCCTCTGCGAACTCGATAGCCCGGAGCATTTCAACTGGGCAGCCCCGTTCATGGTCACCCTCGAGTTCGAAACCGAGAGCGGGCCCATGAATATCAAGGGGCTCTTTTCTGTCCTCAGTCGGCTTATCGTCGTCGACTCCAATGCCGACTACACCCCCCGGCGGGTGCGGCTGGCCTGCAGGTTCATCAATGTGCCGGAGGAAGGCCGGGCCCGGCTCGACCAGCTCTTCAGCCAGATCGAGCGGCAGGAGGAGACCCTGGTCGGCAGCTATTAGCCCTGCCGGCCGATCACCCTCAGGGCCTCGGCAATGATGGCCGGGGTGTCGATTTTTGCCTTCTGGCGCAGCTGCTCCTGGCTGCCGTGTTCGATGAAGGTGTCGGGCAGGCCGAGGATGGAGGTTTCCAGGCCGTGCAGCCGTTTTTTCGCGAAGAGTTCGAGAACCGCGCTGCCAAATCCCCCTTTTTTCGCGTTGTCTTCAATGGTGATGACCTTCCCGGTCTTTTGCGCCCAGTCGCAGAGCAACTCCTCGTCCAGCGGTTTGATGAAGCGCGGGTTGATGACCGCGGCGTCTATCCCCAGTTTTTCCAGCCCTTCCGCCGCCTCCAGCGCTGGATAGACCCGGTTGCCCACGGGCAGCAGCAGCAGATCCTTGCCTTCCCGCAGCAGCTCTCCGGTGCCGATGGGAATTCTGCGCAGCTCCCCCCCCAGGGATATCCCTTCGCCGTTGCCGCGCGGGTAGCGGACAGCTGCGGGCCCCGGATGGAGGATGGCGGTGTGGAGGAGGTGCCGAAGCTCCTCTTCGTCCTTGGGCGCCATGAGCACCAGATTGGGGATGAAGCGGAGAAAGGAGAGGTCGAAGACCCCGTGATGGGTGGGGCCGTCGTCGCCCACCAGGCCGCCGCGATCGATGGCCAGGGTCACGGGCAGCTTCTGCATGGCGACATCGTGCAGAACATTGTCGTAAGCACGCTGCAGGAAAGTTGAATAGAGCGCCACCACCGGGCGCAGTCCCTGACAGGCGAGCCCGGCGGCAAAGGTAACGGCATGCTGCTCGGCGATGCCGACATCGAAAAACCGNNCGCGTGCTGCTCGGCGATGCCCACATCGAAAAAGCGGTCCGGGAAGCGGCGGGCAAAGGGGATGAGCCCGGTGCCCGCCGGCATGGCGGCAGTGATGGCGACAACCCGCGGGTCCCTTTCGGCGATTGCGAGCATGGTGTCGCCAAAGACCTTGGTGTAGCTGGGCGGAGCGGGCGGCGTCGGCACCGGTTTCCCGGTTTCGATGACAAAGGGGCCAACCCCGTGAAAATCGCCGGGGTTTTTTTCCGCCGGGGCATAGCCCTTGCCCTTGCTGGTGAGCACATGGACCAGGATGGGCCCATCGCCGAACTCCCGGACATTGCGCAGGGTCTCGATGAGATTTTCCAGCTGGTGGCCGGGAATGGGCCCGACATATTCGAACTTCAGCGCCTCGAAGAGCATGCCGGGGGTGAAGAAGCCCTTGATGCTTTCCTCGCTTTTCTTGAGCAGCTGCAGGATATTTTCCCCCACATTGGAGAAGGACTTGAGGAAATGCTCCATCTCCTTCTTGAAGCGCACTGCGGTTTTGCTGGTCAGCTTGCGGCTCAGAAAGCTGGAGAGGGCGCCGACGTTGGGGGAGATGGACATCTCGTTGTCGTTGAGGATGACGATGAGGTCCTTGTGGAGATGGCCGGCCTGATTCAAGGCCTCGAAGGCCATGCCGCCGGTCATGGAGCCGTCGCCGATCACGGCGATGGTCTTGTGCCTTTCTCCCTTGAGATCCTTGGCCGTGGCGATCCCAAGGCTCGCCGAGATCGAGGTGCTGCTGTGGCCGGTGTCGAAGGCGTCGTAGGGGCTCTCCTCCCTTTTCGGAAAGCCGCTGATGCCCTTGTACTGGCGCAGGGTGTGGAAGCGGTCGCGGCGGCCGGTGATGAGCTTGTGGGCGTAGATCTGGTGGCCAACATCCCAGACCAGCTTGTCTGCCGGGGTGTCGAAGACATAGTGGATCGCCAGGGTCAGCTCGACAACCCCCAGACAGGGCGCGAGATGGCCGCCGGTTTTCGAAACCGTATCGATGATGGTCTCCCTGATTTCGGCTGCCAGCGGAATCAATTCCTGTTCGGAAAGTTTGCGCAGATCCGTCGGGGAGTTGATGCGGTCAAGCAGAGGCGTGCGGCTCATCTGATTTTTTCCTGTCCTGAAGTGGGCGATTGCCGAGAGCGGCGTTAGCCCGGTGGTTTCTTGCCTTTTTGGGTCAAGGCGGCCTTGCGGTCCGGCAAGCGGCGGAGCTGTGGGCAGAGGATGGGCCCTGGGCCGGACGGGCGCCTTATTTTTTCCGGTCGTAGATGTAACGGGCAAGGGCGCGCAGGGGTTCGGCCCGTTCGTCGAAGTCTGCGAGGGCGGCCAGGGCCGCGGCCACGGCATCCCGGGCCATGCTCCTTGTCCTCTCCACGCCGAAAAACGCCGGGTAGGTCGCTTTTTTCCTTTCCACGTCGGCGCCGGCGGTCTTGCCGAGATCCTCGGTGCTGCCTTCCACGTCGAGCAGGTCGTCGACGATCTGGAAGGCGAGGCCGATGCTTTCCCCGTACTTGCTCAGGGCGGCGAACCGCTCCTGGTCGGTGCCGGCGAAAACCGCTCCCGCCTGCACCGAGGCGGTGATGAGGGCGCCGGTCTTGCAGCGGTGGATCAGGCGCAGCTGTTCGTAGGGGATCTCCCGGCCTTCCGCCGCCAGGTCCAGGGATTGACCGCCCACCATGCCGGTGGGGCCGATGGCCCGGGCGACGAGGTGGATGATGCGGACCAGATCCTCTCCGCTGGCGGCCCGGCGGATGTCCGGGTGGGTCATCAGTTCGAAGGCGAAACTGAGCAGGCCGTCGCCGGCGAGGATCGCCTCGGCCTCGCCGAAGACCACGTGGTTGGTGGGCTTGCCCCGCCTCAGGTCGTCGTCGTCCATGGCCGGNNCGAATAGGTGTGGATGCATTCGAGGCCGCAGGCCACGGGCAGCAGGGGAGTGGTTTCCGCGCCCAGGGCTTCCGCAGCGGCGAGGGCCAGGATGGGCCGCACCCGCTTGCCTCCGGCGAAGAGACTGTAGCGCATGGCCTCGATATGCCGGGAGAGCGGCCCCTCGGCGGCAAGCATATAGCCGGCCAGGGCCTCTTCCACCACCGCGCGCTTTTCGGTCAGGTAGCTCTTGATATCCATGCTCTCGGCCACCGGGGGAACCCGGTCAGCCCTCATCCTCGCTGTCGGCTCTTTCTTCCTCGCCCGCCGTGAAGGGAACAGCTTCGATCCTGCCGTCCTTGCGCAGGAGGATGTCCACCTTCTTCTGGGCCTCTTCCAGCCTGGCATTGCAGTATTCAGCCAGCCTGATTCCCTCGTCGAATTTTTTCAGGGATTTTTCCAGGCTCAGGTCGCCATGTTCCAGCTCCTGGGTAATTTGTTCCAGGGCTTCCAGGGCTTCCTCAAAGGATTTTTTCGCCATACGCTCTCCCCAGCGAGGACAGGCTCGCTCTCTTGCCGTTGGGCAACACCAGGAAAGACATAAAATAAATGATGTTGTCCTGATGGGCAATGTCTTTCCAAAAAAACATGGCTGTGGTACCTTGCAGGGCCATGAACGACCGCCCTTTCCGCTTTCCCGCCTCCCCGCTCCGGACAGAATTGCATGCCTGCCTTCCTACCTGAACAGATCCGCCGTTTTTCCCGCTGGCTGACCGTGGAGAAGGGCTATTCCCCCAAAACCGTGGAGAGCTACGGGCGCGATCTTCACGAATTCGCCGCCTTTCTCGGGGAGGGCGTCGCGGTTGCCGGGATCGAGGCGAAGGCGGTCCGTGCCTTCGTCTACACCTTGAACGGCAGGAACAAGAGCAGCTCCGTGGCACGGAAGCTTTCCGCCCTGCGTACTTTTTTCCGCTACCTGCTCAGGCAGGAGCTGATCCGCCACGATCCAGCCGCTCCCATCAGCACGCCGAGGCAGGAAAAGCACATGCCGGTTTTTCTGAGC
Organism: Desulfobulbaceae bacterium UBA2262; assembly: GCA_002347185.1. GTDB lineage: Bacteria > Desulfobacterota > Desulfobulbia > Desulfobulbales > Desulfurivibrionaceae > UBA2262. The sequence goes on from DDXK01000102.1 coordinate 59,985, forward strand.
GTGGACGAGGTCTTTACCCTGTTGGAGACCCCCGGGCCTGGCGACACCTTTGCCGCCCGCGACCGGGCGATCCTGGAGATCCTCTACTCGACGGGGCTCAGGGTTTCGGAGCTTGTCGGCCTTGATCTGGAACGTCTTGATCTCGCCTCGGGAATGCTTACAGTGAGCGGGAAGGGCAACCGGCAACGGCTGGTGCCGGTGGGCGCGCCCGCCCTGGAGTCCCTGCGCGGCTACTTCCCGCAACGGGAGCTCCTGATCCGCGAGCGCATTTCCCGGGGGGATCCTCCGGAGCGGGAGGCTATTTTTTTGAACAGCAGGGGACTCAGGCTCACCAGCCGCAGCGTGGAGCGGCAGGTGAAGCTCTATGCCGAGCGGGCCGGCATCGCCGCCCGGGTCACCCCCCATGCCCTGCGTCATTCCTTTGCCACCCACCTTCTGGAGATGGGGGCTGATCTGCGCACGGTCCAGGAGCTGCTGGGGCATGTGAGCCTCTCCACCACCCAGCGTTATACCCACCTCAACCTGGATCACCTGAGCGCGGTGTATGACAAGGCCCATCCCAGGGCGAGACGGAAGGGAAATTGATGGCTGCGGAAGGGCAGGGCCTTTTGGGCTTTTCCCGCCGGCCGGCAACCATTTGCGAGCAGAGGAGGAGCGAACCGTGAAGATACGCGCAACGACCATCGTCGCCGTCCGCCACCATGGGCAGGTGGCCGTGGCCGGTGACGGGCAGGTGTCACTGGGCAATACCATCATGAAGCATGAGGCGCGCAAGGTGCGCAGGCTCTATAACGGCCAGGTGATCACCGGCTTTGCCGGGGCCACCGCAGACGCCTTCACCCTCTTCGACCGTTTGGAGCAGAAGCTCGAACAGTACAACGGCAACCTGATGCGGGCCGCGGTGGAGCTGGCAAAGGACTGGCGGACCGACAAGATGCTGCGCAAGCTCGAGGCCTTTCTGGTTGCCGTGGACAGGAAGCACTCGCTCCTGCTCACCGGCACCGGCGACGTGATCGAGCCCGACGACGGGGTTCTGGCCATCGGCTCGGGCGGTCCTTACGCCCAGGCGGCCGCCAAGGCCCTGGTCCAGCACAGCGCGCTGAGCGCCGAGGAGGTCTGCCGGGCGGCCATGGGCATTGCCGCCTCCATCTGCATCTACACCAACGACAGGATTGTCGTGGAAGCCATGGATGCCTCGGAATAATTTGCCGCTCAGTGGATTTCCCCACAATCGCCAGATTCAGGAACATACCCCATGGAATCGATGAATACCCTTACCCCCCGGCAAACGGTCGCCGAACTGGACCGTTACATCATCGGCCAGAGCGCGGCCAAGCGCTCGGTGGCCATCGCCCTGCGCAACCGCTGGCGCCG